>SKGZ01000133.1 GCA_007117175.1 Bacteriovoracales bacterium
GCACAAGTGTTACTTTAGAGGTGGGACAATTTACTTATCACATTAAGAAGACCACTCCATTGATTTTGGCAATGTACTCTGCCTTTATTTATGGGGTCTACCGTGCTCCTCAATACGTGATTAGAAAAACAGAGCAGATGGACAAAATACTTGGCCTAGACTCAGAGAGCATCTATAACAAAATTGCCACCCTTAAAAAAAATATCCCTTTCTTCTGCAGCCGCAAACTTAAGAAGTAGGTACGCCATCCTTTTTTCTGGCATGCCTTCACATTTTATTCAGTGATTCGAACTCTTTGTAGACTGACAAGATCTGGACGACAAGAGGGAGTGTTGACACGAATGGAGATTTTCATTCCGTTATCGCATTGATAATTTGTGGTATGGTTAAGAAAGCCTATTTCCCAAGACTGTTCACAAGCAGTTTGAAAACCAGTCTGAATGCCGGCAATGATTTCGTTATTGATCTCTGAAACGGCTTGTTCTATGGATTGTTTCACCTCTTGATCACAATCATTATTAGCAAAGGCACTATGGGCGAAAAGAAATAAACTGAGTATGAATAATAAATTTTTCATAAAAACTCCTTACTTTAGCTCTATTCTAACCTTTGTTAAAAAGTAATGCAGAAACTGTGAATTTTTTTAAGCCTGATAAAGCAACTGTCTAAAAAGTGGACACTTTGTGAATTAAATTAATGGCCAAGGGCCTGACAGAGCTTGAGGGCCGCGGACTTAACAAGAATGAAAAAGCTTTGTTCAGTAGCTCTTTGATAGGCATAATCTTCTGCTAAACCACCAGAGAGACCATTTTGAATAGTTTTTTGAACTGCGGATGTTTGAATTTTATTGGCACACTCAATAGTTGAATTGGAATATCCATATTCAAGTTGCTGGTTATTTTGTGTTGGAAAATGAGTCGTCCTGTTTTTCCATTGGTTCACTTTTTGACAATATTCTACAGTCGCCTGATGAAGATCATCATTAAAAACCTGGTAAGCATTTTCAATCTCTTGTTGAGATTTAAGGTGAGAATCAGTGTATTGGATAGCAATGGCGTGAACAGCATGATCAATTTGATCTACACAAATATTCTCTTGAGCATTGATACCTTGAATGCTAAGGCCAAGTAAGAAAAATGCTAAGCAATGTGGCTTCACTTAATAATCCTAATTCGCACGACTTCCACAAAGTCAGGTCTGCAAAATGGAGACTTTAAGCGCACTGAAATTTTGGTGTCGTTATTACATTGGAAGCGAATACTATGGGTGACAAACACTCTTTCTCTCACAGCTTCACACTCAATCTTAAACATTTGTTCAATTTTTGAGACAGCTTCAGTTGCTAACTCAAGTCTTTTGGCAGCGGTAGCCTCTCTTCTCTCATCAGCACAATTAAAATTGTGAGACGGATGACTTACTGCCATGGCGCTGTGATCTAGTAGAGTTAAGGTGGTGAGTGTCATTAAAGCTAGTAAAAATTTCATAGCATTTCCTTTTGTTGAGAATTGAATATAGTTGAGCATCTTTACCGTGTATTGCAAAGAAAAACAAGTAGCCCTGTCATTTTTATAGGAAAAGTACGCCATTCTTTTTAAGATAGCTAAAAAAAGGAGTTGTCATGAGTGGCTTACATTTTAAAATGCTTATTTTTTCATTTTTTTTATTATCCTGTAGTTCCAATGATAATCGAACTGAATCTTCTGGTGTAGGTCAAGGCTCCAATGCCTTAAGTGCTGGAGCTGCTAGTTTAAATTCAGCCGGTAGCTTATCTGGGATTTCCACTGCATTAAGTTCTAGTTTTGCCCTAATGGGCGGTGGAGGGTCTCAGCAAAGTTCTTTGGATGCTCTTTGCACAACTACTGGCATGCCCTGGGATAGTGACACTGAAGCTGAGATGCAAGCAAGTCATAGTGATTATTCTTTTTCATTTTTTCACTGCCAGACCTCGCTTGCTGGGGGAGGACCTGATTCAGCTTATGGGGCAATGTCCATCGCTCAGATGTTTTTATGTTCGATAGAGAGCTCACTGCCGAATTTGCAATATAATGGTGAAGAGATTGATGGTGGCAGCTTTACTATTGATCAGCAATGCCTCAATGATTCTTTACTGCAAGATGAAGAGATGAGTGAAATGGCAGGAATGCCCTTGGGCCCCAATTTAAAGATTACTGCTTCAACCATGCCTGCCAGTTCAGGTTGGGATCGTAAAATTGAAGTGACTGGAATTCACCTTGATGTGGATGACCCCAGCGAGCTTATGAATTTTACCACCTATTTTAGAAGAGATAATAATCTTATTGCTTTTAAATTTGTGGAGGTGAATGATCCCTTAGGAACCCCAGATATAAGCGCTTGGTCTTTTACAGTGGATAAGGCAAGTCAGCGTTTACACTTTGAAACCTTTGCTCCGAGATTTGGTCGCCACATTCGCTTTTTAGCAGAAGGCAGTATGAATAACTCAGGTGTTTTCACTTCTATTGATAAAATTGCAGGTGCATACGCCGAAGGTGATTCTAGTTCCTTAACTAAAGGGGCGACTATTATAGGCAGTGCTAGCAATAATTTGCGAGGTCGCCGTTTCTATGTGAATGGTGGCTTTAATGCAGAGAATGAATGCCTTTTGATTACATCTGGTAATTGTTCTGCAGTGGAGTGGGGATTCTTAGAGTTTAATGAATCACAAGCTGAAAACTTCTATGATGTTACTGACCTGTCTGATTTTATTAATGAAGAAGGCGAGAGCTTTCACCCACTTTCTTTTACAGCGATTGATGATAATAAGATGCCTTTAACGGATAGTTTTAGATAAAAAAATGGCGCTGCTTTGACACCAGCAGCGCAGCTTAAGTGCCAGTTTGTCCCTAAAATTCTTTTTCTTTGACGAGAGATAGTGAAATTCATTATTTGTTAGATAAGAAAAAGGAGTTCAGGTATGAACTGGTATTTTAAAATAAGAGCGAGTGCTCTGCTCTTCACATTGGTGACAATTCACTCTGTGGCAAAATTGCCAGATGAGATTAACCATCCTCCTTATTTTCAAAGTTATCAAGAAAAGTCACGTCAGACCGAACAGGCTAAACAGCAATTAGAGCTTGAACAGAGAAGATTAGCTGAAATTAAAAAAGAGATTAAGAATTTACAGGATCAAATTGAATCAGCTCATCAACAGATAAGTCAAAATGAAAGATCGAATAGTCGATCAGAGAGTGAGATTCACAGACTAAATAGAGAGGCAGATCAACAAGAAAGAAGAATAGAGAGCCTTAATGGGCAGTATCATCAATTAGAAAGAGATAAAAACTCTGCAGAATCATCATTAAGAAGAGCTCAGTCTCAATTGGATCAAATTCGCTCAGAGCGCAATCGCGTCCAGGGTAGAATTGCCCCCTTAGAAAACCAATTACAGTCTAGACGAAATCAATTAGCGAGGACACAAAATGATTTAAGTGGAGCGCAAAGGCAACGCTCTGATCTGCAATCTCAAATCAATAGGGCTAATTCACAAATTCAAACACTCAATTCCAGAATACGAGAAGGTGAATCACAAGTTCGCAACGTGAATGCCCAAATTCCTCGCCTGCAAGATCAGCGTCGATCTAAGGAAAGTGAGCGGGTCGCCGAACAAAGAAAGATTGAGCCATTGAATAATCGTGTTCGTCAACAACAACGAGTGGTGGAAGATTTGCGCAAGAGCGGAGCTGATAATAGTGAAATTCAGGCTGCCCAACGCCGCTTAAACGCCATTATTGGCACTAGAGATAATACTCAGAGTAGGGTGAGTGCACTAACTCGCGAAGTGAGAAATCTTGATCAACAAATTCAGAGTCAACAAAGAAGAGCACAGGAATTAAACGGACAAATTCAACAGGCAAGACGAGAGATCGCCAGTGCAGAAAGTCAGTTAACTCAACTACGCAATCAATCTCGAACTGTTTCTCAGAATATTGATTCTCTGCAGAGGCAAATCTCACAAATTGAGGGCCAAATTCGCTCAACTCAAAATCAGTTGTCACCACTAAGACGAGAGATGGATTCAGTGATGTCGCAGCTTTCGCAGGCTGAAAGCACGGTTCAAAGTCGTAATAGAGCAGTGGGACAGATTGTGCAACAGATGAATAGCACTAATGATCAAATACGATCAGCCAATCAACAATTGGCTCAATTAGATCGCCAGGCGCAAAGTGAAGTGAATGCGATCAATAGAAGAAATTCTGAAATTGAAAGTCTTTATCAAGCCATTGACGCCTCTATAGAGAGAAAATCACAGCAGATAGCTGCCCAAGCTGAACAAGAAAACACAGTGGCAACAGCTGATGATCAATATCAACAACATGTTGAAATCCGTCAGCAATTATACGCTGAGTATGAGAAGCGTCATCAACTTTATAGGCGATATATTGCCGAAGCAGAGCAATTAGGAGTTTCTCAAATCAATGGCGCTTTCCAATTAGGTGAAGACCATGGAGAAGAATTAGCTGAGTTACTAGCAAGACAAATCGGTTCTCAGATGGGTGCAAAACTAGGGCAAGCAGAAGCAATCTTGTGGGGATATGTCAGAGGTGAAGTTCAAGGTTATGATGAGGGTTATCAACAAGGTAATCAAAGTGATGTCATTATTGAACAAGCAACCGCGAAGGCTACTAAGCAGGCATTGAAGGCAGCAACACAAAGAGCGCAAAATAAAGATAAGCCTCAATATTTTGAGCAAAAACTACAAGAACGTATCAAGCAGGCAATTAAACAAAGTAGCGAAATTGCCCAGAATGAGAGTTCCGGCAAAAGTCAGCAGGTACAATTATCACAAGAAACGCAAGAGAATCATTGGACAATTTCACTGCAAAGTGAGTTGAATTATGAGCAAGAAGACTTCAGAGGTAAAGGGATAGCACCCATCACTGAAGCAGAGTTAAATAGCAGCCTCGAGTTGGCGACGTCCTTAGATGAAAAAATTCAAAAATTAATTGAGCAGCAAAAAAGGATTAAACTGGATAGTCAGCGACTGGGGCAAGCCAGTGAAGTTTATCAAGTTCCCCAAAGAATGCCTCATTTTAGTCTTGACTGTCATGATGTCTATAAAGGAGTTGAAGATTTCATATCAGCCTGTCGAATGGCGGCAGTGAGCGGCTTTAGACAGCGATTCGTGCACAGCTCGCGAAGAAAACTTACAGATCTTTATCCCCAGCAATATTTAGAGGTTCGTCAAAAATCAAGATTAGCCAGTCAAGCAAAAGACTATGAAAAGCATTACCAAGTGGCTTATGAGGTTGCCTTTCAAGAGGGTGAGCAGGCGGGAGAAGAGTTAAACTATGAAAGAACCTATGGCGAAGTTTATAATATGCGCTACCCTCAGTTCTTAGGCGAGCAAAGAGAAATTGCTCGAAAAGAGGCAACTCAACAAGTGGAGCAAATTCTAAAAGAAAAGGCTATTGTGACTGTAGAGAAAATAGAATTGAGCTCTGATCTGAGTGGAGGAGAACAAGGTTATCTATCAATTGTATTAAATAATATCTCCGAGGTGGATGATGATAGCCTTAAAAAAATAGAGATAGAGTCTAATCGCTTTTTAGTTTTTGATCAAAAAAGAGTTTACTTGGATAAAGTGAAAGCTGGCTCACGAAGGACTTTTAAAATTGCGTATAAGGCTGCTAGTGATGCACAGACATCGCAAGAATTGAAGGTGAAAATCAAGGCAAGTTTGCCAGGTGACTATTATCAAGTAGAAAGAATTGAAAGCGCTCAAGCAACAGAGGTGGCTGCCTTTAACCCCCGCAGTGCCATTGAGCTGAGTTATAAAAAGCGTCCCAGAGTACGCCATGTGGGATTAATTCGGGCCCGCCATCATGTTGAGATCAACCTTGCTCCACTTTTTGAAGATCTTGCCGAAGGCTTGCAATTAGAATTAGAAGTGATAGGTGAGGCTGCTGAGTCAGTGAGACTTGTGCAAGGAAAAGCAGAAATTCCCGGCGTCCTAAAAGTTGATCAACCGGTGTCGGCACGTCTTTCTTATTCATTTGATCGCCAGTTGCGATCCCAGTCGGTCAATTTCCGCCTCAATGTTTTTTATAAGCAAAGACTGATTCAAACCGAAGATTTTACAGTGAATCCTCGTTAAAGGTCGTAAAAGGTACGCCATCCGAATACCGCTAACTTAAGGATTTTCTTTAATAGTTTTAGATATTTATAAAATAGACAAAAAAAATGCGGCCATGCGTAATGGCCGCCCGTGATTTCCTTGATAGGTTTAATTGTGACTAAACAAACAACCTCAGGAGATCAATATGTACTCTACTCGTTTTAACCTCAATAGTCAGAACATTCTTTATCAAATTTAATCCCTAAACGTCTTATTGAATACATATGCTCTGACACAGCTCGCTTTAGACTCTATGACCCATCAAGCACCTTGTTTTGCTTACTTTACCAGGTGATTAATAATTGCAGCATGAAGGCGGCGATACTGACTCTTAATTTCCACCGGATGAATCAGAATAAAAAATTAGCTTCCATGAATACAAGCGCTCTTACTAAGGCCAAGAAACGCCTTAATGAGAACAAACTCAAATACATTGCATCTCAATTGGGGGCAGAGGTTGATAAAAAATATTCAACAAGGCTATCCCAAGTTGAGATTATTGGCATTATTTAGTGCAAGCTCTGCTCCACCAAAGTCAGGATCGCTGGCAGTTTGCGAGGCCATGGGAATTGCCGAGCAGTATTTAGTGATACAAGGAAAAGGTAAAAAGGCACAGGCGAAGGTGAGGATCTGTCACTTTGCAGGAGTAGAGATTGTGACTGCATGTCGCGCTTACCCAGCACATATTAGAAACGGTGGAACAGCGGGATATTGTGATTAATCTACTGATTAGCGCATGGAGCCCATGCTTGACTGGCTAGGTTGAGCCTCTCTAAGGCGTGGATGATCAATCACAGTTTTGAATTCATAGCAATGATCACAGCCACTTAAATTAGCACTTGTTTTTTCGATAAATGTGCCCACATGAATTCGTACTCGTTCTCCTGATTTTCTCGGAAGCAGTTCTTCTAGAACATTGAAGATATCAATTGGTTGAAGTTGACTGTCATCGGTAAGAAAAACAGTTTGTGAAATGAGTCCACGGCGATAGGCCATCAGGTTCTGTTCATCCAGAATATTCATGCCTTTATCCGTGGCTTCATAAATATAATCAAAAAGAGGGTTCGTAATAGGGCCAAAAACTTTATCAAGAACATTGACGCCATATCTTTTATCAATTTCATTAAAAAATCCATCAATGCCCAGCCAAATCAGTATATCGGCTCCTATCAGAGTAGGGATAACGGCCTTGTTAAGCTTCGTTAGTCCATGTTTGGCCAGCAAAGCTTTGATTCTAACTGTAGCTGCTGTGTGTAGGGTGGCTAGACCAAGGTGGGAAAGTGTCAGTAGTGGAAATCCAACTGCTACGCTCACTTGGCCAGCTCTGCGTGCTGTCATGGCGTCGTGGGCAGCGGCCTCTGATTCCTTTAGCTGATCAATTTGAAAGTAATCACCGTTATGAAGATCAACACAGCTCTCATTGCGGTAATGAATAATATCCATGGTGTTAAAGCCTTGGTAGGAACAATGACTAATTTTCACAAAATCAGGATATTCTGGGTGGGCAATGTACTTTAATGCCGTCAGTGGAACTTCATTGCGAAATTGATCCAGCTCCTGATAGAGTTCAGCTTGCAGAGGTTCAGTGGATTGGGCAATAAGTTCATCCACGCTTCGATCGGCAAAAACCTTTAAGATGGTGGAATGATTTTGATAAATCGGGTGACTTACAATTGTTATAGTCGCTAACTCCAAGGGCATTTGCTGTGCGTGAGCTGACAGGGATGAGTTAAGAGTACTTAAGAAACTAAAAGAAATCATCATTACTATTTTTAATATTTTCATAAGTTCAATTTTAGCAATGCAATAGAGTCTTTTGTTAGACTCTTACTATTTTATAGTGGGTGACTAATCTTTAAACAGTGGACGGTAAGCGCGAAGGTAGTAGCAGCGTGAGCAGTTAAAAAGCCTAGCATCCTGAGCAATAATTTGTAGACCATGAGCAGTTGAACGAACCTCACCTGCTCGCGCCGGCAGCAGTTCAAGATAGTTTGCAAAGATCTGAGCAGGTTCAACATGATCAATAAGAGTAATCTGTGGAGCAATGTCTATTTGATCATCAGGCGTTTGGCGGCTATGAGCACTGAGCGGGCCAGTATCCTGTGCTTTGGCAATGATCTGTTCTAGATTGAAATCAGTTAAAACATCCACAATGATGGACTTGCCGACAAGCTTGGCCTGAAATCGAAAGCTTTTGACATTGGCACCAGCGGCCTTAGCAAGACGATAAAACCGACGATAATAAAGAAAGCCAACCAGTGAAGCGGCTCCAATAATGGACCCTCCTCTGACTTGCCTTCGACTGCGAGCAGATTGATTGGCCAGTTGTTCAAAGTTAATGAGATTTTGGAGTTGGTAGTAAGCACCTGCATGTAAGTCTAAGCATCCGGCGTTACGAAAAAGCATTTGTTCAAAGTCTTGATAGTAGCACAGACTTATCTTCACAAAATCTGGATAACGATGATGGGAAATGATCTTGAGTGTAGCAATGCTATCATCAGGTTGAGGTTCTCTTAAAAAATCAAAGGAGAGCTCATAATCACTCTGTTTCATGATGATGACTTCTGGAATTTCTAGCTTGCCATGGTGATCTGCCCAAGGATGAGAGAGTCCCATCATAGGTAATAAAGCTAAGAAGAGAAATAGTTTTTTCATCGCAATCAAATCTTAGCAGGCTCAGTGGGGTGAAAGAGTCAGACCTGTATTTTTTACAGGTCTACGGCTCTCAATTTACAGAATTCGGGTCAAATTGCGAAGGATTCGCGCTTTGCCAGTCGTTGCTTGCTTTAAGTAGCGCAGCCGATTATCAAGTGGTTGTAGCGCTGAGTCTGCCTGTGTTTTGATTAAGCTGCGGAAAGCATTGTCTGAAAAAAGTGCCGTATCGAAGGGGAGTCCCCTATTAAGTGAGCGGTTTAGATTGACTGATTCAATGATATTGTCAACGTATCGCATGAGATTGCGCATGTCTTGATTAAATCCAGTGACTCTAGAGCTTCCTGTTTTCATGGAAATGTTGGAAGTATATTGATGCAGTACTGTGAAGGCGTTATCAATACTCCTAAGTAGTCTTACTTGCACTTGTTGGGTGTTCACTCTCATGGCGGCACGTGCTGCCTCGAGGTTATTAATAGTTTGATCCCCTGTTAAGTATCTGGCAAAATGAATGGGGTCTTGTCTGGCAATCTCTCTTACTGACATGTAGATGACGTTTTCGCTAAGATTGTGAATTCCTCTGTGGGTGATCACTGCCCTGCCGTTAGTGACTTGTTGTTGAGCGTTGAGTATTTGTACCTGAGATTCGATTCTGTTGAGATACTGGTAAAGAATTTTCTGGGAGAGTTCAGCAGAGAATGGCAGTGCTTGCGCACTTACTTGGTAGTTGAGACCAAGAAAGGCCAGGCCGAGGGTTAGGATTTGCATTGTTTTCTTCATTTTTTCATCTCCGTTTTAAAAGGTACGCCATCCTTTTATTTTAGTTATTAAACAATTGCGACATAATCATTTTGGCGTCACCTAATTGGTAGTCTAAAAGAGTATTACTCTCTTCAGAGTGAATCACATCATGAGTTAGGCCATATAGGTTTGTTAAAAAAGGATCAATATTAAGACCGCCATTTTCTACATAGTAAAATTGGTCATCGTATTCTTTGCCATTGATAGTCATCCATGAATAGTCCTCATCAGGAATAGTCACGCTAGAACCCATATAAGTTGGGGTATAGTAGAAGCGATAGCCGTAGATTTGATCTGCCTTAAAATTAGCCGGAATATCATTTTGGGATTGAAAGTAGAGAATAAAAGGGCGACAGGGTTGGGCAACACCATTATACATATCTGAGCAGGTTTTAGCATAGGGGACATTAAAGTCTTGCGGGTTATTGAGCACCTCTTGCATTTGATCGACGTCAGAGACTGTGACTGCATAACCAATAATGACATGCAGATTGGCCCTTATTACATCATATTCCTTTGTTTTTGGATTCATTCCTTCAAGTTTAAATTGTAAGTAATTGCTTGCTGGGTTGTATGAGCTGTAGCTGATTTTTAGTGGTGAGGTTTGAAAAATGGGCTCATGATTATCATTGTAAGTGGTATAGGTATACTGAGCATATAAGCTGCTAGTACTACAATTAAGGTTGATATCAGCTTCTAGAATGTCATTTTGTCTCATGTGTTGTTGTCGAAAGATATTAATTTCCTGTGGGTTAGTGCGTACACGATATGCGATTCCTGCTTGGTGATTGAGACGTTTTTGATGAACTTCACACATCTTTTCAATAGCTGCACCGTGCGTTGTTTGAAATGCAAAGGTAAACAGTACCAGTAAAAATAAACTTGTGATTTGTTTCATAATGTTGACCTCTAATCTTTGTGATGATTCACTTTTGAATGCACATTACACTCGCCTTGATAGTCCAGTCAAAGACAAAGGATGAGGTTTGTAAAAGATACACTCTTTTGAGTTTGATTATTTTTTTGCCCTATAATAGAGACTATGAGTTTGAAAATTTTATCAACTGTTTTGGTGAGCAGCGTCGCATTGTCAGGTCAGTGGTTGAATGCATCGGAGATCAATTTCTCCAGTGCAAACTCCTCAAAAGTAAGTTGTTCAATGGTCTTGAGAAAGATGGTGACTCTTAATGATCTCAGTTATGCCAAGTTAACTGGTTTTTTTAGAGATCAGTATATGGAGAAACTAGGAACTCAGTCTTATTCACTGTGGATGGTGAATCCCAAAGGATATCAACTCATTCGAGGTCAATTTGAACTTTACTTAAAGTATCGTTATCCTCAAGATCCCAAGAAGATTAAAGAAATAAAAGAGCAGGTTCGATTTCCTAGTTTGATCGCCTTGATGGATTTGCAAGAAGGAGAAAAGGAGTTTATTCATATGATGAACTGGGCGATGAGTTTGGATGCACCTTAGAGATCGAATCTACGCCTTGGGTCTTGATCTTTATGCTGAGTCAAAAAATACTGCAATCTTAGCCGAAAGAATGCAGAATGTTTTTGAAAGTGAAATCGCAAGAAGACTAGGACCATTAGCAAGCTCTATGAATATTCAAGTGAGTTATAAAATTGAACGAGCTCGTAAGTTCTTAGTGGAAAAGAAGAAACGGGTGGAGCGCGATCGCTTAGTGATCGAGGTCGGTTCCCCGCAGCGAGAGAGCATTGATAGCCGGCAAAGCACACAGTCTCCAGTTGACCTTGCCCCGTCATCATCAACACTGACGGCTGAGCAAAGTAAGACCAAGAAAAAAATGATCTCTTTCTTAATGGATATGACTGAGGGAAAGCCCTAAAGGAGCCCTAAAGGTACGCCATCCTTTTTCAAATTTCGCGGCCCAATCCGATAGCTAATGTATAAAAACCACGGGTTTGACTAAAATCTTCATAATTGAAAATTGGCTTTAAGCAGAAATGGGCTGAAAAAGGATGGCGTACCTTTCATAAGGCTGCTAGAATACATCACAAAAAACATAAGAGAAGAACAAAAGGAAAAAGGCAAGAGCATGAAAATAGCAATGATTGGAAGTGGGTATGTGGGTTTGGTCAGTGGGACCTGTTTTGCGCAGATGGGGCATCATGTGCATTGCATTGATATTGATGAGCAGAAAGTTCAGCGAATGAAGCAGGGTGAGTGCCCTATTTATGAGCCTGGGCTAGAGGATTTAATGCACAAGGCGCTGGAGAAGAGTTTTCTTTCTTTTTCTGCCAGCTATTCTGATATTGCTGCTGCTCAGGTGGTGTTCTTGGCGGTGGGAACTCCCGAGTCCGCTGATGGCTCAGCTAATTTAAGTTATCTTTATCAGGCCATTGATCAATGTTTGGAAGTTTTTCGCCAGCACCCTGAACAAAAGAATCGCGTTTTCGTCATTAAGTCGACTGTGCCTGTGGGAACGGGCTTGGCGATTAAAAATCATTTAATCGCCAAAGGCTTTGGCGAGATTGCAGTGATCAATAATCCAGAGTTTTTAAAAGAGGGTTCGGCGGTGGATGATTTTATGAAGCCGGAGAGAATTATCTTGGGTGGTTCCATATTAGAAACCGATCAGTGGGCTTTTGAAGTTTTAGATGAAGTGTATGCTCCTTTTTCTCGTCAAAATTATCGCATTATCAAAATGAGCAATGTCTCTGCGGAAATGACCAAGTATGCGGCGAATTGTTTCTTGGCCACCAAGATTACCTTTATGAACGAGATCGCGCGCTTGTGTGATGTGCTGGGGGCGAATGTCAATGAGGTGCGCGCCGGGATCGCCACCGACAGTCGAATTGGTTCACAGTTTCTCTACCCTGGACCTGGCTATGGTGGTTCTTGTTTTCCAAAGGACGTCAAGGCGCTGGCCCATACCGCACGCCAAAATGATGAGCCTTTTGAGATTATTGAAACGGTGGAGAAGGTGAACCAAAAGCAAAAACATTATGTACTAGAAAAGATGGATCAGTTTTTTGGTGGTCGTGATGGGCTCAATGGTAAGAATCTATGCCTATGGGGACTGGCCTTTAAGGCCAATACCGATGATGTGCGCGAGAGTTCTTCTTTGGTGGTGGCGGCCGAGCTGTTAAAGGCAGGGGTCAGTCATCTGCAAGTGCACGATCCTGAGGCCAGCGAAAACTTTATGCACTCATTGAAAGAATTTTTAAAAGTGAATGGAGTCAATGAGGATTTAATTTCTCGGGTGAAGGTTCACAGTGATGAATACGCTGCTCTTGAGGCGGCCGATGCTCTGGCGGTTTTAACTGAGTGGACTCAGTACCGCTCCCCTGACTTTGCTCGCATCAAGCAATTGCTTCGCACCGATGTGATCTTCGATGCCCGCAACCTGTATAAGCGATCGCGAGTGGAAGCCGAACAAATGACCTATTTTGGAATTGGCTGCTAGTTAGGGCGAAAAGGTACGCCATCCTTTTTCTGATTATTACCAATAATTTCGAAAAAGGATGGCGTACCTTTCCTTGTACTTTGTATTAATCAGAGCTTATCGCAATTGGGTACATACGATATTATTGCGTCTGCAGTGCATCTCGTGATTCTCTGCTAAGCAGGCGTTACGAGCTTGAGAGCTAGCCATGGCTTGAGTGTCTGCTTCGGCAGCGTATCTTGTACTAAAAGCAAAAAGTTCGCACTCAAAAAGACTTTCATTAGCAGGAATGTCTTGTTGTGAAAGATTATAGACTTGAATTTGTAAGTCGCGAACAGCTTGCTCTAGTCGAAGTGTTCTTTGAATCAGTTCTGTGTGATTGGAATTATCAGATCCAATGCGAATACCAATAGTGGTCCGACCTTCACCAATAGTGATATAACCCCCGCCTTGGCTTTGTGCGTAAGCAGCTTGTGTCAAAACCATTGTCAACATTAATAATAAACCTTTCATTGAAAATCCTTTGTTTTTTAGGCTATTGCCTAATGAATTGTTATTTGCTTTGCTCAAGCGTGGGCTGCTTATATCCACTTAAAAATTACATGTCAATGTATTTTTTACAAAAAGGATGGCGTACGTTTGAGGTTGTGTTAAATTGTGAATCAATAAGGAGATTGGTTTATGAAGAAGATGATTTGTCTGTTTTGGACGGTGCCCCTTTTTATGATGAGTGCTTGTATTACCGAGGTGACGGCACCCTTTTGTGATGCTAGCAATATGAAGGAGATAGCCGGCTTTGCTGGCGAGTATTATTTTGCGATGGATGATATAGATATAGTTATTGAGAGCAAGGGCAATGGTTTCTACCAATTTTTCTCCTACGATGATGATGAAGAAGACGGGCCGATGAGCTTTAAAGTGTGCCAGGTGAATTCACGCCTCATTATTGAAATTCCTAACGCAAGTGAGCTCTTGGCCATTCAATCAGCAGGTCAAGCTCAGTTGTTTGAACTTAATATCAATTCACAAACTGGAGATTTTTCCATGTACACCCTAGTGGCAGATCAGCAATCAATGATTAACGATGGTGTTTCTTATACCAGCGTAGCTGATGACCATGCGGTTGTGATGAATGAACAAATGAGTGCAACTCAACTGCTTGGCTACTTGGCCAAAAGATTCCAGATGAATTTTACAAAAATTTAATAGTCAAAGGTACGCCATCCTTTTTTGTCTTTGGCATTATTGTCAGAATTAGTAATTGAGCATTTGATTTAAGACCTGATAGAGCTTAAGTCTGAGCTGAATATCATTTTGTATTAAGATCTCAATATCTTCAAGGGTTAATATTTCTAGTAGCTTAATTGCCACTATCATGGTTTCATCGGCTTCATCCGTTTTCTTCGCTTCAACTACTTCATCCACTTCATCCGCTTCATCCGCTTCATTCACTTTATGCTGTTGTGGGAAAAAGGCAGTTCTTAGTTCTCTGGGCCCTTGCAAGAGCTCTAATCTTTTTTCTATATCATGTAGGGAAATCCCTGCACTGACTCCCGCGGTGATGATAGCCGCCCAGCGGCCGCCATTGAGCATGGCCCTGGTCCGAGAGATTTGACGACTGGTGTGCTTGTTTGGCCCTGTGCCATTTGTTCTAGGCGATGAGACTGTATCAGTTCATTGAATTGGTGGAAAAGCTGCATAACCTCATGCACAGAGGGGATGTTGACCACTGCCTGCTGATGGGCAGGTCGGTATTGGGCAAGTGCTGTGAGCGGGGTCATAGGGGAGATGGCCAGCAGTAATGTCAGTGAGTAGATTGAATGGCGTAGATTCTTTTTGTTTATAACAGTTTGATTCTAGCATAGAAGTTATTGTTTGATTCTTACGAGGGTAAGAGTTACAGAGGGGGAAGGCAGGAAGGGGTGCGAAAAAGGATGGCGTACCTTTTGAGAATTGTGTAGATTAGAGGAACAAAAAAAGACGCAAACACGGAGGTTTTATGATTGCGAAAAATGGATTTGGGCCTATAGGGGCATTTACTCTAGGATTACTCTTTTTCTTTTCCTGTAGTTCTTCTAATAATTCTGCGCCAGCTGGCAATGTGATGACTCAGCTGGAATCACAGGCAGTGGGGTATATGAGTGACTCCTTGCCTTCGGGAAATTCTTCCAGTGCTTCGCTGCTAGGTCTCAATGGCCAATTGGATGAAGAGCACAATCGGGGGCAGAATGCTTATCATAGCTTACTTTCCGATGGAACTTTTTTGGATACTCGCACCAATTTAAAAAGACCAGCTCGAACCGCAGAAGCTGACACTAGTATTAGTCAATATATGACTGATTTGCTGGACTCTGATTATACTGATGGCAATGAGGATGAGCCCAATTCTCCCACCGTTTTCTTTCGCTTCCAGCAAGAGTTGGAGGTTTTAAAAATTCTAGCCACACAGCTGACATGGAGTAATGGAGCGCCTCCTGCGGGAACTCACACTTTAAATGTGGAAGGTAACGATGTGCAGGCAACCATTAGCTTAGTCACTGGTAATGCTAATTTTGATGTTTATATTGAGGTGGCAGCATTTGATGTGAAGGTCTATTTTAAAAATCGTGACAATCAGGCCAATATTGTCAGTTTGGAAGAAAAAGGTGGCAGTGATTTTAGTTACTCACGCTTTTTTTGGAATCGCTCCACTGGCGCTATGAGCTATGACTATATTTCCACTGGGGATAATTATGAGGTAAGCCGGATGCGTATCGCCGAAGAAGGTGGACAGGCTAGGTTATTAAGCGTTTTGCCCTCTCAGGGGGGAGTGAATCGTATGTACATTCAAGCTCCTCAGGGAGGAGACTCTGAGACGTTTGATTTGAGCTTTGAAAGAACGGGTGATAATGCTGTGACGATTGTGAATTATTGCGCCAGTGGTACAGAGAACTCTGCCGCTACCCATGTTTGCGCTGGAGCAGGGTCGAATCTGGGTGCTGATATTGCTGGTAGTATTATTGCTGAAGTCAGTGACCCTGCAGAGTTGAGAAGTGATTTGTTTGGTGCTGATGATGCTGCTATGGGGGATGTCACTGCCCCTGATGATGCAGCTTTTTTGGACAGCTTGTTGTAGTTGGCTGATTTCGTTTTTAGATAGTAGGTAGATAGTAGGTACGCCATCCTTTTTTGCCATAGAA
>SKGZ01000105.1 GCA_007117175.1 Bacteriovoracales bacterium
GAATAGGAAGTACTTTTCCTATATTCAAAAGTGAGTGATCATCAGCGTCCATCACTTTCCCTTTTCATTTCTCTGTAAATCTTTAAAACATTGTCTTTACGACAAAGTTCTGTGCCGTCGGTCAAAACAGCTGCCGTTCCCGCGGCGACACCTAAAATAGCACTATCAAACAATCTATAATCATTAACTAGGCCAAAAATAATTCCACCAACCATAGAGTCACCAGCTCCAATTTTACTTTTAGCTTTAACCTTTGGAGCGACTATTCTTTTAATTTCATCAGAAGTTGCGAAAACTGCCCCTTTTTCACCTAGGGATAAAATCAAAACTTCGCAAAGCCCTTTCTCCATAAATTCTTTGCAGCATGCTTCTAATTCATGATCATTAATTTGTTTTCGATTCAAAATCTTGGCAAACTCACGCAAATTTGGTTTTAACAAATAGACCTTGTTATTAGCGGCTTGTTGCAAGGCCTCTCCAGAGGTATCTACAATGAGGCGAGCATGAGTATCCTTTAATTGATTAGCAAGTTGAGAAATAAATGTTGTAGGAACTCCAGGAGGAAGAGCACCACTGATCACTATATATGATGGTATGGGCTCTAAGTTAAGAACATAATCTAAGCATTCCTGCCATTCAGATTCTGCCAATCTGGGACCAGGCATGCCAAATCGAAATTGTTGATTGCTCTTATCTTCAAGGAATGTGGAGTTTTGACGAATCCAACCTTTAATACTAATTGTTTTTCTTTCTAGCGAATCACGTTCTAATAATTCTTCGAGCAGCTTTCCTGTCGGACCTCCACTACAATAGACAGCAAGTGAACTTCCTCCTAATTCTTTAATCACTCGGGATACATTGATTCCTCCGCCCCCTGGATCGTATTGTAGCTTGCTACACCTCATTTTTTCTTGTTGTAAGACTTCTTCCACGTGAGAACTAATATCGATACATGGATTTAAGGTAAGAGTAAGGATTGATTTCATTTCACTTCAACCTTATCGGTTGATGATTCATTTTATCGCAAGCGTTGTTAACTGCACTTTCAAATATAAGTTTAATTTGAGATAGCCGTTTCTTGGATATGGCCTCAAAACGAAAAGTAATGACTGATTGAGTGTTTGAAGCTCTAATTAGCCCCCAACCATCCCCAAAATCTATCCGTACGCCATCGATGTCTGTTGCATTATATTTTTTTAAAGTTGAATCGCTAAGCAGAATTTTTTTGACTTTATCGACAAATTCAAACTTAAGATCATCTTCGAACGAAATACGCAGTTCGGGAGTTGAAAATGTCGCTGGAAGGTCGTTCAATAATGAAGACAATGTTCCTTTTTTATTTAGAGCAATCTCTAACAACCTAAGTGTCGCGTAGATTGCATCGTCATAACCAAAATATCTATCGGCAAAGCAAACATGTCCTGACAATTCTCCCCCAAGCAAAGCACCTGTTTCCTTCATCTTTGCTTTCAGGTGAGAATGACCAACCTTCCACATCAAAGGAGTACCGCCCTTTTCTTTAATATCCTCAAATAATCGAAAACTTGATTTAACTTCTGAAATAACAGTTGCACCAGGATTCTCTTCTAATAGTGCACGAGAAAAAATGACCATAAGTTCATCGCCAGGAAGCAAACGTCCATTTTCATCTACAACACCGATACGGTCAGCGTCCCCATCAAACCCAACACCAAAGTCTGCATGAGTTTCTTTTACGGTTCGAATCAAATCCAGCAAATTATTTTCGACCGTAGGGTCAGGTACATGATTTGGAAATGTCCCATCAAGTTCACAAAAGAGTTCAAGGACTTCCACTCCTAGACTTCGAAATAGTTCAGAAGCGACAATGATACTGGCCATCCCGTTTCCACAATCAATAACGATTTTTTTTCCCTTCAATGATGGAAACTGATTTTTTTGATAATCAAGATAATCTGAAATAATATTATAATCTGAAAGAGAGCCTCTCTTCAAAGTTGAGTCATCACCTCTTTCCATAATCAATCGCAATTTTTGAATTTGATCACCGTAAATTGCTTCTCGTCCAACACATATTTTAAAGCCATTATGGTCAGGTGGATTATGGGAGGCCGTAACCATAATTGCCCCATCTAAATCGAGATGAAATAAACTAAAGTAATTCACTGGTGTTGGGCAAAGTCCAAGTCTAATTACGTCTAGACCTCCCTTCAATAGTCCATTCACTAGCGCATCTTCATAATTATCACTACTCAATCGACAATCTTTTCCTACTGCAATGGTTAATTTGTCTCGTCCCCCGACAGGTTGATTCCCTCTGATAAGTTGTGCGTATGCAAGACCTAAGCTCTCCGCAAAAGCAGCAGATAAATCAATGGATGCTATGCCTCGGATATCATATTCTCGAAAAACAGATGGGTTTATTAGTAAACTCATAATTGTTTTTCTGTTTCTTTAAGCTTTGTTTCAAACTCAACGATTTTCTTTGTTGTTTTCAATACAGTATCAGAATTAAGTGAAATGCTATCGATGCCTTGCTTTACTAAAAACTCCGCAAATTCTGGAAAATCACTTGGTGCCTGACCACAGATTCCAATCTTTTTGTCCATATCCTTGGCAACTTTAATAACACTTGAAATCATACTCTTTACAGCGTCATTTCTTTCATCAAAAATATGTGAAATAATTTCTGAGTCTCTATCGACACCTAGAACAAGCTGAGTAAGGTCATTTGATCCTATTGAAAAACCATCAAACAATTTAAAAAATTCTTTGGCCAAAATCACATTACTTGGAATTTCACACATGACATATATTTCTAGATTGTCTGTCCCTCTCTTTAGACCGTGTTTCTCCATCTCAGCGAGGACTTTTTCACCCTCTTCAATTGTTCGGCAAAAGGGAATCATCAGTTTCACATTAGTCAGTCCCATTTCCTCTCGAACTTTTTTCATTGCTCTACACTCTAATGCAAAGCCTTCTTGATATCGAGAATCATAGTAACGAGAAGCCCCTCTAAATCCGATCATTGGATTTTCTTCTTTGGGCTCAAATTCACTACCACCGATGAGTTTCTCATATTCATTAGATTTAAAATCACTCATGCGTACAATAGAACCCCGCCGCAATCATGCCAACACCTTCCGCCAGTTTGTCGATAAAATATTGAGATTTATCTGGATATCCAAAGGTATGTTCTAAAATCGTTTCTTTAACCTGTGAATCCTTGAGGGTTTCAAAATTAACAAGGGCCAAAGGATGAATCTTAATAGAGTGATTAATAATAAATTCCATTCTTGCTAGACCAACACCGTTATTTGGTAAAAATGAGAGATGAAACGCTTCGTCTGGATTGGCAAGATTCAACATAATAGAAGTTTTTGGCTGCTTAAAATCTTTTATCGCGAACTTTTCTATTTCAAATGGGAGTTCACCTTCATAGACAAAGCCCGTGTCACCTTCAGCGCAGCTGACCGTAACTATTTGATCGTTTTTGAGTACTTCAGTTCCTCTCTGCGTTCCAACGATAGCAGGAACTCCAAGCTCGCGACTTACAATTGCAGCATGACAAGTTCTACCTCCTCGATTGGTAATAATAGCAGATGCTCTTTTCATAGCAGGTTCCCAATCGGGATCTGTTTTTTCAGTGACTAATATTTCCCCCTGCAAAAGGGCCCCAAGTTCCTGAGGGCTTTTAATCACCCGTATCTTCCCAGAAGCAACTTTTTCCCCCACACTTCGACCTCTGATGAGAATAGGACTACGCTCTTTAAGATGATAACTTTCAATTTCATTAATTTGTTTTTGAGACTGAACTGTTTCTGGCCTTGCCTGTACAATAAACAGTTCTCCACTTTCACCGTCTTTGGCCCATTCCATATCCATGGGCGAAAATTTGTCACGTTTCTCCGAGTAGTGATCTTCAATAATGCATGCCCATTTAGCTAGCTGTAAAATATCATCATCACTGATTGAAAACTTTCTTCGATCATCAAGAGATACTGGGGTATTTTTAACCATTTTTGATCCCCCTAAATCATAAACCATTTTGATCTCTTTGCTGCCCAACTGTTTTCGTAAAAGAGGTTTAAATCCCGTTTTCAGAGTAGGTTTAAAAACATAAAACTCATCTGGATTAATCGTGCCCTGTACAATATTTTCTCCAAGGCCATAAGCCGAATTAATTAGTATGGCATCTTTAAAGCCACTTTCAGTGTCAATGGAAAACATAACTCCTGACGAGGCCAAATCAGAGCGAACCATTTTTTGTACACCTATAGAAAGAGCAATTTCAAAATGTCCAAATTTTTTATCTTCGCGATATGATATGGCGCGATCCGTAAACAGCGAGGCAAAACATTTGCGGCAAGCATCGAGCAGACTCGAGACTCCTTGAATATTAAGATAAGTTTCTTGTTGTCCTGCAAAACTCGCATCGGGAAGATCTTCGGCAGTGGCACTACTTCTAACCGCCACATCGGGATTGTTAAAATACCGTTCACCTAATTTGTTATATGCATCTTCTATGGCCGACTGAAGATCATCTGGCAAAGTTGCATGCAAAATCATTTGACGAATACTACGCCCACAGTTTCTTAGACTTTCTATGTTATTTGGATTCATATCGGATAGTGCGTTTTGAATTTTATCTTCTAATTTATTAGTCTTAATAAAATATC
>SKGZ01000280.1 GCA_007117175.1 Bacteriovoracales bacterium
ATAAGAGCTTATCAGTGGGCTGAGCAGGGAATGGTGGGCGTTATTCTTTGTGGGCGAGAGTTTATGAACTCTCTTGATGAATCATCAATGGAAGAGGTTAAGATGGCGATCAGGTCAGAACCTTGGTTGAATGATTACTTTGACATTGGTGAGAAATACATTAGAACAAAAAACGGAAGAGTAAAATATGTCTTTTCAGGGTTAAGGCATAATCTTGACAGCATTAAATCTAAGGCTAGGATACTGTTAGCTTGGTTAGATGAAGCAGAAGCAGTTAGCGAAGCAGCTTATAAAAAGTTAATTCCCACGGTAAGAGAAGAGGGAAGTGAGATCTGGATTACCTGGAACCCTGAAAAAAAGGGAAGCCCAACAGATAAAAGATTTGGCGATGGGAAAGGTGAAGAAACTAAACACGCCACAATGAATTGGTCAGATAACCCATATTTCCCAGAAGTGCTAAACAGAGAAAGATTGCGTGATGAAAAATATCTATCACCAGAAGAATATGCTCACATTTGGGAAGGTGCATATCTTGAGGTTTCGACTTCTCAAGTGCTAAAAGGCAAGTGGACGGTCAGTGACTTTAAACCGTCAGATGATTGGGGCGGCCCTTACTTTGGCGCTGATTGGGGTTATTCAGTTGATCCCACAACACTGGTCAAGTGCTATCTTGAAAAGCACGACAGGGACGACTACACGCTGTATATTGAGAAAGAGGCTTACGGTGCTGGTGTTGAAACTCTTGAAATACCCAAGCTATTTGATTCCATTAAGGAGTCGAGAGATCACTTAATTAGGGGCGACAGCGCCAGGCCTGAAATTATAAGCTACTTATTATCTCAAGGATTTAAAATTGAAAAATCCAAAAAAGGTGCCGGATCTGTAATTGATGGTGTCGATTTCTTCAAGAGATTGAGAAGAATTGTAATTAATGAGCGTTGCAAGTACACTATTGAAGAGGCCAAGAGTTGGAGCTATAAGACAGACAAGCTCACTGGTGAACCTTTACCAATACTTAAAGATGGTGACGATCATATATGGGACGCTGTAAGATATGCACTTGAACCGTTCATTAAATCTAAAAAGACTAAACGAGTATTTATAGGAAAAGCGTAATGTTTAAGTTTTTATCTCCAAAAGTAAAAAAATCATCCACTCAAGCATCTTTTAAAATATCTGATCTTTATCCCAACTATTCAACCTCAGCACTTTGGTCAATATGGCAAGCATCTAAAGCTGTAAGAGATGGTTTTGAGAATAATGTTTATGTATATGCTTGCGTAGACAAGAGATCAAAAGCCGCTTCAAGCGTCCCACTTACATCAACAAGAAATGAAAAACCTTATCCAGATTCAAGACTTTTAAAACTTCTTAAAGCCCCCAACCCTGAAATGAGCGAGTCAGACCTTCTTGAGTTTATCGTTGCCAATCTTGACCTTTGTGGAAATGCTTATTTTAAAATTGTTAAAAGCGGCACAGGTGTACCATTAGAGTTATGGCCATTAGAAGCTGGCGAGATTGAACCGCAAAGGGCAAAGAATGCTGACAAGTTTATTACTCATTACAGATATAGGGGAACAAAAACTTTAAAAGCAGAAGAGGTATTACACTTTAAGTATAACCATCCAATAGAACGCATGACAGGTATTGCACCATTAAAGCCTGCAGGTAATAGCGTTGACGTAGACAATGAGGCAGCATCTTGGCAAAAGATTAGTTACCAAAATAGAGGTGTTCCCGATGGAATTTTTACTCTCGATGGGGAAATTGGCCCCGAAGAGTATGAAGAAGCACGAAGGCAAGTAAAGCTTGAATACACTCAAAACGGTAGGGAACCTTGGGTTTTGGCAAATGCAAAGTTTCAGCAACTTAGCTTAAATCCTGTAGAGCTAGATTTTATCAATTCAAGAAAAATGACCAGATCTGAAATATGCACAGCATTTGGCGTTCCTGAACCAATGATAGGTATTTATGAAAATGCTACTTTGGCAAACATTGAGACAGCTAGAAAAATATTTTGGCTAGATACTATTATCCCTCTTTTAAATCTCATTCAAGATCAAATCATGTTAAAACTTTCACCACAGTTTAACACTGACGAGGTTATATCTTTTGATTTTTCAAACGTGCCTGCACTACAAGAGTCGTACAAAGAGAAACTTGAAGAAGCCAGATTGCTCCACGAGTTAGGCGTTCCACTTACGGAGATCAACGAAAGATTAGAGCTTGGATTAAAAGTTGAGAATATACCAGGCGCAGATATTGGTTATATATCCCAAGGTAAGATACCCACCGATTTTGATATGTCAGAACTAAACTTATTTAATTCGCAAGAAAAAATTGACCTTAAATCATTGAGAGATATTGCTTATGGCAACCGTGGGCAAGAATAATCGCCAGCAAGAGCGACGAGAGCAAGAAGCTATACGCTCCAGGAGCGAGTCCGGTTTGAGGCGAAGGGTGAGAGTTGAAATTTTAAAAACCATGAGGGATATGGCCAAGAAATTTGAGACTGATGGTGACTTAGGTGTCGATCAAGTTTTTCAAGATCACGAAAAAAGGTCATTCGAGCTGATTGGTAGTTACCAAAAAAGAGTTGCAGAGCTTGCAGGCAGAAGGACGGCCGAAGAAATAGATAAGGTGAAAAAAAAGCTGAATGATGAGTTTCAAAGAGAAGTTCAGGATTACTTGCAAAACGATGGGTCTAAAAACATACAGAAAGTAACAAATACTACAAGAAAGCAGGTTCGAAATATTATTGCTACTGGACAGTTAGACAATCTTAGTTCTTATGAGATTCGCAAAAGAATCGAACAGCTATCGGTGCAATTCTCTCTCGCTAGAAGTGCAATGATTGCAAGAACAGAGATCGGTATTGCTTACTCTAAAGGTTCTTATGCTGCTGCAAAAACTTCTGGGGTTAGCATGAAAAAAGAATGGGTATCTGCTCCTGGGGAAAATGCTAGGGAGTTTCATCAAGACTTAGATGGCGAACAGCTTGAAATGGAAGAGTATTTCAACGATGGCTTTTCTCAACTTTTATACCCAAGAGATCCAAACGCTAATCCAGAAAGCATTATAAACTGTCGATGTGCTGTGGTTTACGTCACAGAAGATTAGACAAATTTAAAAAAACAGTTAATATAAAATAAAGGGTAAGATATGGACAATCAGCAAGCTATCGCAAATTACATCGCAGCACAAATTATTAAAAAGCGTGATATTGAAAGCATTGTCAAAGAGTGTCAAAATATTGACTTCTCAAAAAAGATCCCAGGAAACAAAGAAATCAAAACATACAATCTTAAAGACATTGAGCAAGATGGTATGACATTTAAAGGCTATGCATCTACTTGGTCTATGGACGAGACAAGAGACATCATCAAGCCCGGAGCATTCAAAAGATCAATAGATACAAGATTTGCAGCAAATAAAATTAAAGTTTTATGGCAACACTTTGAACCCATCGGTATTCCTGTCGTCATGAGAGAAGATGAAAAAGGCTTGTGGACTGAAACTAAATTGTCAGATACTCAGCTAGGCCGAGATGCAATGACTCTTATTAAAGATAAGGTCATAGATAGAATGTCTATCGGTTTTTCAATCCCTGCAGGGAAAGCAGATCTAGCGGAGGACGGAATCACAAGAACTATTTACGAGGCCAAACTTTACGAGTATTCTTTGGTTACTTTTCCTGCAAATGAAGAGGCAGTCATAGAAATGGCCTCAAGGTTGGCAAGAAACTTAAACAGTGAAACAATAAGCCAAGAATCTAAATCAAAAATTAAAAATCTTTTCAAGGACTCGTCACTAGACACTCCTAACATTGACTCGAATATAATTCACTCAATGAAAGAACTAAAAACCATATTACAAAAAAGGAACTAATTATGGATTTAACAAAACAGTTTGAAGAACTTAGTGGTGAGCTTAAAGACTTAGTAATTAAGCAAAACGATGAAATCAAA
Organism: Bacteriovoracales bacterium; assembly: GCA_007117175.1. Lineage (GTDB taxonomy): Bacteria > Bdellovibrionota > Bacteriovoracia > Bacteriovoracales > Bacteriovoracaceae > SKGZ01. The sequence continues at coordinate 3,969 of SKGZ01000280.1, forward strand.
TCTCACGGAAAATCAACAAGCGAGACTTCGAAAAAATTATCAGAAGTTGAAAAAAAATACAATGAAGCTGTAGCTGACTTGTCTACAAACAACACTGAAATGAAGAAAAGAATTGAAGAACTTGAGAAAAAAGCCGGTAGAATGGGAATGGGTTCAAGTGATCAGAAATTAAAACTATCTGCTGCTGATCAATTCATCATTTCAAAGCAGTATGAAAACGCCAAAAATTCAGGACGAAACACAGTTGACTCTGTGACTATGAACTCTGTATTTAAAGCACGTTATGCAACCGCAGAAGAAATCAAGCAACTTGCGGATCTCGTTGGTGATGCCGCTGTTGGTGAAGCACTCGTACAACCAGAGCGAGACATGAATATCTATAGAGATCCTAACTATAGAATCAATCATGTTCGTGACATTATGAACGTCACAACTACACAAAGCGATGCTGTTGAATACATTCAGCACGTAGACAAGTTTGCTCAGGCCGCATCTCAAGAAGGACAGTTTGGAACAAAAAACCAAACAGAGCTAGAATTCAAACTTGAAAAAGCACCAGTCGAAACTATCGCTTCTTGGATTCCAGTATCTCGTCAAATATTGTCAGATGCAGGGATGCTTAAGAGTTATATCGACAATGAACTTCTTCACGCTCTTAGAGTTGAGGAGGATCGACAAGTTCTTTTTGGCGACGGTCAAGACAATGACTTGACTGGTATTTTCAACACCACAGGCGTTCAAGATCAAGGCTTCCTAACTGGAACCGACAATAAGGTTGACCAGATTAGACGGGCCATGGCCAAAGTTCGAGTTGATCACTACATGTCCACAGGTGTTATGCTTAATCCAGAAGATTGGGCAGATATTGAGCTTCTTAAAGATAGCAACGATGGCCAATATCTTTACGCTGTTGTTTCAAATGTCGCTGCCGGTGCTCAGCCGGTTCTTTACAGAGTGCCAGTGATTGAATCAACCGCAATGAACAAAGATGAGTTCTTAACAGGTGATTTCCAGATGGGTGCAAGAATCTTTGATAGAGAGCAATCTAATATCAGAGTTTCAGAGCATCACGCTGATTACTTCATCAAGAACGGAGTGGCAATTCTTGCAGAAGAAAGACTTGCACTTACAGTTAATAGACCTAAAGCATTTTGCAAAGGTTCTTTAATTGCTGACCCTGGGGCCTAATCCAAAAAGTTAAGGGGGGCTTAAATGCCCCTCTTTTTTAAACTATGAAAGTAAAAGTGATCAAAAGCTATTCAGGTAAGGAAGGTTGGTGTGTAAAAGGCACTATTCTTGACGTTGACAAAGAACGTGCTGAACTCCTGATAAAAGAGGGCCGTGCCGTAAAAGTCAAAAAACCAAAAAATTCAAAAGTAGAAAAAGAAATCAAAGTTATAGGGCCGGAGGAAATTAAATGATTATTTCAAATTTAGGCCCCACTTTCCAAGGTTCTACAGAATACTTTCAAGGTGTAATAAATCCACTCCAAGCATTAACGCCCGCTTGTGGCTATGGGCAAGTTAAAGCAATATTAAGGCTTACAGACGACGACATTATAATTAATGCAGAAGAGTATGACACCAGGGATGAGATTGAAGATCTCATAATTGTGGCTACAGAAGCCGCTCACAAGTTCACATTATTTGAACACGCAAAAAGAGAGATTGAAATCAGGTATGATGTGCATCCGTATAAAAGAAATTTTTACGATGGCCTTACTCCACTTGGAATGATTTTTGCCTCATGGGTTGAATTGAGTGTTTATCCAATCATCTCAATAGATGATGTAAGACTTTATTTTGAAGATGATACTGAACTTGAAGTTACAAATTTTCGAGAAGATCTTTTAAGTAAGCCTGCCAGAATTAAACTTGATAGAAAAACAGTAAGGATTAGCAATGATCTGGCATCATTCAGAGTAAAGGTTACTGCAGGCCCTAAAAATATTGAAAAAAAGAGTTATGAGCGAGCTGTAGCACAGCTTGCCGCATATATGTACGACAACACTGGATGCTCTACAAAAAATGCAATGAAGGAAAGTGGAGCACTTGATATGCTCAGAAAGTATCAACTCAAAAGAGGCTTGTAATGAAGTGCTGCTATAAGCTAAGGCAAGTCATTGAGATTCAAGAAAAAACAGAAACCTTGGATGCCAATGGCGCAAGGTCTTTCACCTGGTCAACTAAATTTAAAACAAGAGCAGAGGTAAGGGCGCTTAGAGGTAGCGAAAGATTTCAATCTGATAGGCTTGAAAATCCTGTATCCTACAAGATGATTACTCGATTTAAAAACGTATCACATAGCGATAGAGTTTTATATAAGGGCCGAATCTTTAATATCATTCACATAATTGACATAGACGAAATGAGGCGATTCTTGGAGTTGCACCTTGATACTGGAGTTGCATCATGAAGGTAAAAGGACTGGAGCAGCTTTTAAAAAACTTTGATAAGATTGGAAAAAACGCAACGAAAGAATGCCAAGACATTATCAACAAGACGGCCTTAAATGTTCACGCTACAGCAGTAAAAAAAGTCCAAGCACCCGGCAAAGGAAGGACTTACGATACAACTTTTTTTATCATGGGTGGGAGAGTTATTCCCGGCCCTTTAAGAACAGGCCAGAATTTATCGCCTACTCACACAGCATCTAAGCCTGGTGATCCTCCAGCGTCTGATACTGGTATTGGCGCAAGTTCAATAAAGTTTAGATTTGGTAAATTGCAAGCTGATGTGTGGACAGATAAAGATTATATGGCATGGCTTGAGTACGGCACAAGAAGGGTTGCTCCAAGACCTTGGTTAAATCCTTCCCTAAACGAAAACAGAAAAGCATTTTTCGACTCTCTCCATGGCTTGGTTGATAGGCTGTACAAGGGGCTAAATTGAACGATATTCAAGATGCAATTTATAAAAGACTTGTAGATTACTCGCCTTTAGATAATGTATTAGCGAGATATGAAACATTTCAAGGAACTAAACTTGCTCAACCTGCAATTTATATTGACGCTCCTCAACCAGAGAAGTCAGAGCACAGCAGCTTTTTTCCATATATCACCATGGGAGATGATACACTAAACCAGTGGGACACAGACACCAGCGAAGGTTATGAAACAACGATAAATATTAGGTGCTGGTCAAGAGGTAATACTGAAAATGGATATACTAGCCCAAGAAGGCAAGCTAAGGAAATCCAATCACATATAAGAGATGCCTTACACCAGTTTGAATTATTAGTTGATGGGCAAGATACAGTTTTGTGCCATTTTGAAAACGCTAGCACAATACAAGACCCAGATGGTAAAACCATCCAAGGCTTAACTACTTTTAGATTGATTACTGATAACGCATAACTTAGAATTAAATAAAACGGAGGGAGTCACATGAAATATAGCGGAAGAAAATTATTGCTCAAAAAAGGATCAACTGTAGTTGGTGCTCTTAGAACAAAGTCATTCACAATTAACAATGAGCCTATCGATGTGACAACCGATGATGATGATGGTTACAGAAAACTTTTGGCCGATGCTGCAGGGAAAAGTATTGATGCCTCATTTGAAGGTTTATTTGAAGGTGAAGATTTGATAGCAGCTGCAGAAGGGCAAGGCGACTTGCTTGCAGAGTACACAATCGAACTTCCAAGTGGTGGTGATATAACAGGCGACTTTTTCTTTGCTTCCCTTGAGGTCAGTGGTGAATATGAAGATGCTGTACAAATATCGGGTGAACTACAATCGAGTGGTGAGTGGACTTATACACCAGCATCAGCACCTAGTGGGGGCGTTTAAAAACTATGGATACAGTTAAACTTACATTGGGCGAAAAGGATTATTACCTTGAGATAAACTTCAAGGCAGCTTATGCGTTTTCAACAAAAGTAAAAGATCCGGCCCATATATTTTCTCAATTTGCTAGACACGACGAGACTTGGCTTACCCTTCCCAACTTGGTCAAGTCCATACAATGCGCTCTCGATTCACATGGAGTAAAGAAATCTATCGACGACATCGGTGAGGCGATCTATAAGCACAATCAAAAAAATGAAATCATTTCTCAAATTACAGAGTATATATGTTTACTCGCAATGGGGGGAAGAGCGCCAAGTAAAAAAAAGTCAGAAATGGCCCAAGAGCTACCAAAAATACCACAGTCCAACGGTTCGTAAAAGATGCCTATAGTGTCAGCGTTGGAAGCTGGGGCATATCTCCAAGCGACTTCTGGACAATGCCAATAGCTCATTGGTGGTGGGTTGTGGATGCAAGGTTAAGCTCACAAGGGTACCTGGTTGAGGATGACCTTGAAGAATTGTACCAAATGCTAAAGGATGGCAAATGAGCACGATAGGCGAACTAAGCGTAAATATTAATGCCAATACATCATCTTTTCAGAAGGGCTTAAAAAGCGCTGCAGGAAACACTGAACAATTAAGAAAAAGTTTTAATGTGGGAGTAAGGGCTGCAGCGAAATATACCGCTGCTTTAGGTGCAACTGGCGCAGCAATCACCGCTGCCTTGGTTCGTTCAGGTCTTCAAGCTGTAGATGAGCAAGCAAAATTAGCAAGAAGTTTAGGAGCATCAACAGCAGCTGTCCAGGGATTAACGAGGGCAGCAGATCGGGCAGGCGTCTCAAAGGGCGCTCTTACCTCTTCATTAGCAGCAATGAATAGAAGGCTTGGAGAAGCAGAGCAAGGAACCGGTGGTGCTGCAAGGGCTTTACAGAGACTTAATTTAGATGCAAGAAACCTTTCCAGTATGGATATAGACGAAAGGATGGCAACACTCTCTGATGCTATGAGACAAGCCGGAATGAGTTCCCAGGAAATGGCATATAACCTTCGAGAGCTAGGCATAAGAAACCAAGAAATGGTTAACCTAATGCAAGAAGGTGGAGAGTCAATAAGAGATTCTAGGCGTGCCGTAGAGGGGTTCGGTGTTGCTGTAAGTGATGTTGATGCTGCAAAAATTGAAGCAGCAAACGATGCCATGGGTGAAATAAGAAACGTAATTCAAGGCGTATCTAACCAAATGGCAATTCAGTTTGCACCAATCTTAGAGGCAATAAGCCAAAAAATGACAGATCTCGCTGCTGATTCAGGAGGTTTTGCAAATCAAATATCAAAAGGAATGAGTCACGCAATAACTGCCACAGCTTTTTTTGCAGATGCCATTGAAGGTGTTCGAAGAACTTTTGAAATTGTTGGAAAAGCTATCGCTGGAATGGTTCACGGAACGATTGGTTTATTATTTGATATGGCCCACTCTGTAATCGCAGGGCCTATAGAGGCTATGAATTTATTAATAAGAACAATTAACAGAATACCCGGAGTAAATATTCCAGAAGGTGAAATTCCTGAATTCGCTCAAGACTTTAAGCGACAAGCGGACGAGTCTTACAGGGCAGTATCAATCGCAGCGGATGATATAAGTGAAACACTTCAAAGAAAAATGCCCGGAACTTTCATAAGACAGTTTGCAGAAGATGCAGCACAAGCATCTCAGGATGCAGCAGATGCTACAGTTTCAGCAAGGCAGAATGAAAATGAAGCACATAAGCAGCTTGATGACGAAATGAGCGAACACAGACTCGAATCGATAAGGGAAGCACTTGAAAAAGAAACAGAGTTAAGAGAGAAAAACCTTGAGGCAATCAGAGAGTATTTGCTTGATGAAGCAGAAGCACAAGAAGAAGGTCACGAAAAAAAGCTGGAGCAACTAAGAGAGGCAAAAGAATCTGAACTTTTGACAGAGCAAGAATTTAACGAAATGAAAGAAAAGCTCGAACAGGATCATCAAAACAAAATGACTGAAATTGAGAAGCGTGGCCTTACTGATAGAGAGAAGTTTGAAAGAATGAGCATGAAACGTAGAGTTTCAACAGTTGCCAGGGAACTTGAATCAATGACCGCAGGGGTTTCAGGCAGCAATAAAAAAATGTTTAAATTAAACCAAAAAGCAGGAATTGCAAATGCAACTATTAGCGCCTGGGAAGGTTTTAATAAGTCTTTAAGTGCTTACCCTCAACCACTCGCAAGTGCAATGGCAGCAGGCCATCTTGCCAGCGGTATGGCAGCGGTAAGACAAATAAAGTCACAGTCGTTTGGTGGTGGTGGTAGCGGTGGTGGTGGAAGTGCAAGAGCGCCGGCAAGGTCTACATCAATGCCAACCACTACACAAGGCCCCGGCCAACAGCAAAGCCAAACTATTACGAGAAATATTAATCTCTCAGGGGAAGGTTTAACTCAACAATTTATAAGGCAGCTTGTACCAGAGTTGAATGAAGCCGCTGGTGATGGGATGAGGTTTAATGCAAGATGAGCTTAATAATAACAAACGCATATTTACTCCAGGAACCTTTTGAAGATCAACCCTTGAATCATGCAAGAATAGGTTATCGAACACTATGGAGAGCAGAAGGTTCAACTGTAACAGCATCAAGTGAGCAAGAAGGTTTTCCAGTTAGTGCATCTTTAAATGAGCTTACTTATGAATTTTGGAGGCCTGAATCATTGCCTGCTACATGGGAGTTGAATTTATCTTCTCCAAGAAATGCAGACTACTTAGGTATAGCATCACACACTCTTAAGGGTTTAAATATAATTTTGGAATACGACAACAATGGTGTTTGGGAAGAAATTACTCAATTCACTCCCGATGAAAATGATCCAATTATGGTTTTGTTTGAGCAAGTCGAAACAACTAAATTTAGACTTACAATAAACGGATCTGAAATTCCTTCAATTGGAGTGATATTTATTGGACAAACTCTCCAAATGTTAAGACCTATTTATGGAGGTCATTCACCCATAAAGCTTTCAAGATCTACAGAAATTGAACCGAACAGAAGTGAAAGAGGTCAATGGCTAGGAAGGTCTTTAGTTCGCAAAGGTGTAAGCGCAAGTTATTCTTGGGATAATTTATCAGATATATGGTATAGAAACTTTTTTGATCCCTTTGTCGAATATGCGACACAATCAAGGGGGACTTTTTTTATAGCTTGGAGACCAGGGAAGTATCCAAAGGAAGTTGGTTATTGTTGGACTTTAAGCGATATTGAACCGGTCAACACGGGCGTGAGAAATTTAATGAGTGTTGAAATGGACGTTGTTGGCCAAATTGATTTTGAAACTCCTAAAGTGAGTGACTATGCTTAAGTCAGGGCGTGAACCAATTACGATAGTTGAGATATGGCAAGACAAGTGCTGCAATGTATTTGGCACAAGCGAAGGCTGTGGAACTTGTAATGCGACAGTTGGGCCTTGCTTCAATACCCTTAAGACTTGTACCTCAAGGCAAGATTATGAGCTAGGGGAACCCTTAAAATTAAGGTTTGCAGAAGAAAGGATAAATCTGCCAAGAGATATAAACCTGATACCAATACTAAAAGGTGTTACCACAGTACCAACACAGATCAACGTGGGATCTGGTGATAAGAACACTTCTCCACTTGGTCAGAGATCAATGGTTGTCGTTTCACTTCAAGATATTCCTCACAGTGATCTCTTGGTTGATCCATATAGAGATGAAAGAAATTATAATCCGTTAGACCGTGGATCTTTTTGGAATAAGTGGTTGGCAAGAAATCCCTATTATCAAAATAGAAGATTAGTCGTATACGATGGATACGTAGGTCAAAACATTGAGGATATGAGATCAAGAACTTTTTTCATAGATAACATTTCAGGCCCAGACGCAAGAGGGAATGTATCAATAAAAGCGAAAGACGTTTTAAAGTTCGTGTCTAATGAAAGAGCACAGTTTCCCATTCAGTCTAATGGATTGGTGAACAAAGAAATAGGCGGGGAAGCATCAGAAGTTGAAATTAAAAACGGTTCTATTTCAGAGTATGATCCAGGTGGGGAAGGTTCAGGTTTTATAAGAATAGGTGACGAGGTTATTTCTTGGAGTGGTATCACTCTTGATAATGGAATAATAACTTTATCGAACTTAGGAAGGGGATCATTTAAAACTGAAACTGATTCTCATAGTGAGGGTGATAATGTTCAATTTTGCAAACAGTACAACGATGAACCTATAGTTAATGTTGTTTTAGATTTAATGGAAGCGTCAGGGGTTCCAAGTGATTTAATACCTCAATCGGAATGGGAAACAGAAGCTGAAAGATGGCTTAATTCATTCAATGTTTCAGTTTTACTTACCGAAGCATTTGGAGTCGGAGATCTTTTGGCCGAACTTACAGAGCAATGCCTTTTTTATGTATGGTGGGATGATTTTGAACAAAAGATAAACCTTAGAGCACTTAGACCTGTAGATTTGGCCGGTGGTGAATCTGTTTTCAATATAGACGACACAAACCACGTCATAGAGGGGAGTTTAAGGATTGAAAGAAAGCCAGAACAAAGAGTAAGTAGAGTTTATACTTACTTAAGGCAAATTAATCCAACTGAAGGTGTAGAGGACAGGCAAAATTACTCAAGGTGGAGGCTTCAAATTGATGCTAATGCAGAAGGTGAAGAACAGTATGGCGAGAGAAGGATTAGAGAAGTATTTGCTAGATGGCTTCAAGGTGACGGTCAAGCTCAAACTGTAAATAGTAGAATGATTTCTAGGTACAGGAATAATCCTGAAATTATTTCATTTTCATTAGATGCTAAAGACAGAGCTATAAAAGTTGCTGACATCGTTGATTTGAAAGCCAGACAATTTACTAATGATTTTGGTGAAGAGGTTGTTAAAAGACTTCAAGTTATTAAAATTGAAGAGAGTAATTTAGGTCACAGACAAACTTACACAGGCCAATTTTTTGAATTTTTTGCTGACTACGGATTTATAATGCCAAATGGATCACTTGATTATTCAAGTGCATCAGATGAAGAAAAGGAAAACGGTTGTTACTTTGCTTATGACGAAAGTGGCTTTCCTGACGGACGAACAGCTTATAGGTTTATTTAATATGAAAAAAAATATAAAAACAACTTGCCCAGCAAACTCTAACAGACATGTATCAGTTAGCGAAACATGTTCAAAGTGCCGATTTTTTAAAGCCATAGCCGAGTTTAATAAAGACCATAGAATACCGTGGAATGAAAGGCATGGTATTATTTGTCAATTCCCTAGAAGGCTTTTAATAGTTGATGAAGTTGAAACACATGAGGCTCTTGATAAAATAGAGTCATTAACAGTTTCAAGATTGGTGAAAAATGAAACCTGATTACATAGAAATTAACGATTCAGAAGTTGAACCAGAGGCACCTTTTACAGAGTCGTTAGCTCAAAGGTTTGTAAATAATCCAATAGCTATGTACCAAAGATCAGAGGGTGCTCCAAGAATGAAGCTATTGGGTGAAGTTGTCATACTTAGTGGTTCTGGGACATGGACAGTTCCCAATGAGGTTTATAGGTTAAAAATATTTGCATCAGGTGGTGGTGGTGGTGGAGGCCGTACAAATACATCATTTATGTCGCCAAGTGGAGATAATCAGGGATTTGGTGGTAGTACCACATTTGGGCCATATATTGCTCATGGTGGAATACCTGGGGCTAATGCCCCTGCAGCAGATGCTCCTGATGTTCAAAGTTATGCTGGTAAAGTTATGGGTGGTGCTTGTGGTGGAATGGGTGGTGGAATGGGAAAAAATGGAATGCCGGGACAGACATTTGAAACTGTAATAGACGTTTTTCCGGGGGAAACTTTCGCTTACTCAGTAGGAAGTGGCGGCACTGGTGAGAGTTTTGGAACAAATCATTTTGGTTCGGATGGTGCTAATGGTTTTATATATTTGGAGTATTAATGAGCTATATAGAGATTAACGATTCAGAAATTGAACCAGAAGCACCAATTTTATCAAGTATAGGTGAAAGGTGGAAAGATAACTACATTGAAATATTTTCAAGATCATCTGGCCCAAGCCTTAACTCTCAAGGCTTTAGGGAGTCACTAACTGGTTCAGCTGTATGGACAGTTCCAGATGGAATCTACAAGGTTAAAGTAAGTGCATCGGGTGGTGGTGGTGGTGGTGGAAGATCAGATTTTAACAGTACACCAATAGGGTGCGATGGTTCAAATGGTGGTGACACAACTTTTGGATCGCTTACTGCACTAGGTGGTTTTGGTGGAAAAACAATATCTGACGGCCAAGAAGAATATCACGATAAAGTTGGTTCTTGTGGGGGGCAAGGCGGTGGGACTGCACATAATGGAGGTTATGGGCAGCTTCTTGTTTATATTTTAAGTGTTACGCCGGGTGACAATATATCTTACTCGGTTGGTAATGGTGGGGCAGCTGCGCCATGCTCAAGATCTGGCGGAGCGCCCTCTTCAGGGGTTGATGGTTTTTTAGTTTTGGAGTTCTGATAATGAAAAAAATTTTTGTACCTATTTCAGAGTTAGAAATAACAGAAGGAAGTCCCCTTTTATCAAATCTTGCTTTTAGAATGAGAGACAATCCTATATCTGCTGCACAATTTGACGCAACGGCTATTCCTATATTGAGACACGAAAACCAAGAGTCACTAACTGGTTCAGGTGTATGGACAGTTCCAGATGAAGTGGAAAGGGTTAAAGTTATTCTATCAGGCGGTGGAGGCGGTGGTGGAAGCGGTGTTTTTAACGACAAAGGTGAGAGGGGTGCTGATGGGGCAGATACAACTTTTGGATCGCTTACTGCACCCGGTGGAAGGGGTGGTGTGGGTGTTTACGACTCTTCTAGTGTTTTTGAAAATGGCCCAACAGTTAGCTCTTTAAATGGGTTATTTACTGGTGCTCAAGGTGGTGCTCCGGGCGGCTTTGCCCAGGAGGGCAGTCCTGGCGGAATGAGAATCGAAATAGTTGATGTAACTCCATTACAAAATATATCTTACTCTATCGGAAGTGGTGGAGCAGGCGCAACTTATGGAATAAATGCAAAGGCAGGCCGTGATGGTTTTATTTTGATTGAAGATTAACCTTTGTGGAAAAAATAACATATTAATGTATGATTTATAAAAGGGTTAAAAATGAGCATTCTAGGAATATGGGAAAAAGACATTTTAAGGGGAGATCCGGCAAGGCCAGTTGAGACTGTGACTGTTACTGTGACGGATGAATTAAGTGGAAATGTCGCAGAAATATTTGAAGATGCTGAAGGAAATACTGCACTCGGAAACCCTGCGAGCTTTAACAGTCATACGGTTAAGTTTTACGCAAGAAGGGATAGGTTGTACCGATTAGATATTCAGGCTGGGTCACTTTCAAGAACTCTTAGGAATCAATCCTTAAACTCAAGAGATCAACAAACTGTAATTATGGAAGTGCAATCAATATCAGAAAATGGATCTATCCAGGTTCCAAAATTTGCCTATGATGTAATTATTCCACTTAAGAGTGATAACGGAAATGTAGATGCCGGAAATGCACCTTTTGGAAATCTCGATAATGCCTTAGTTAAAACAATAACAGTGATAGGAAATAATGCTGATGACTTTGTGACATTAAAGCCCTTTGATGATGATTGGGGTGTTGTCATGAATGGTACAAAATTTGAGGCGAGAGAGTTCAGAATAATTAAATTTGTGATTGATAAAGTCAAAAAAAGAATCATAGAAATATCAAGGAATTTATAATGAGGTATTTAGCATTTAGCTTAGGAGTTCTTTTGTGTCTTTTGGTTTTAATATCAGAATCATTTGCGCAATTATCGGGGCCTAGAAGTGGTCAGTATGATGTGATTATTCCTAATGATGGCACAACTGTCACGATCGATGCTGATGGCGTTACTCTTGACGCAGATTTGGATGTGATAGGGGGTTCTGCTCTTCAAAACACAGACGTTCAGGGTTACTTTAGGGCGCTTGGTAAGTCTAACCCATGCCCATCGTACACAGAAGTCGAAAGAGATGCACTAACTCCGAATGACGGTGACTGCGTGAGAAATACAGACGAAAACCAAATTGAGTTTTACAACGCATCGGAATCAAGGTGGGAGTTAGTTGGTGGTGGTGGTGGAGTTGACAAGTGGGAACCAAACGAAGAATACGATGTTGGTTCAGTGGTTTGGTATGATGATGGTGCTGTCAGAAAGATATATGTCGCAAACAAAGTTACTCAAAGTGCGACTTTCCCCAATGATGACTTTGATCCTCTTTCAACTAATGAAGATGAAAATGGGAATCTGATTGTAACGAATAGCTTAGATGCCG
>SKGZ01000223.1 GCA_007117175.1 Bacteriovoracales bacterium
ACTCATTCCAACTCGATCCAACGACCAGAGATTCACTAAATTTTCTCTTACAGTGATTAACTTGACATAATTTCCATAGTCATTCAAAGTCGCTGGATCACCTTTTGCCATAGCTTCGAGCATGAAAATTTCTTCAGGATCATAAAGAATGTGGACTAACTCATCCTTGTAGTATCGCTCTTTACTGCCTTCACTTAACAATCTGCGAATGCGCTCCGTTCCAGCTTGCTCAATCTGCAATAAGTGATCCTCCAACTGTGAATAAGCGTGTCTCCACCCCCACTGTCTAGCAACTTCGTCTGATAGTCCCTTCGCAAGAGTTAAATTTCTTCCGTGATAGTGAACCTTTTGCTTGATCAAAAGGTGATAACCTTTATTAATAACAGGAGAATAAATTTCTAATTGCTTTATTATTTCGGGGTGATTTGAGTCTCTAATCATCAAGTAGGCAAGCTTATTATAATGCTCCATATACCTACGAATATAATCTAACACCCATTTGCCATCTGGTGATTGATAATCATCAACAGCATCAGTCATTAAAATGAGCTGTAATTTATTATGAAGCATTTCAGCTAGTAGATTTTCTGTTAAATCCACTAATGAATCAGCCACTGATAACTGCCTCTCCACCTCATCCATCTGCCAAATAAAGGCACTCCACTGAGACTTAAACTCTGAACTGCTTGCTATAAATCTCTCTGATTTCTTCTTACCCCAAAGCATGGAAAGCCATGAGGATTCTTTGGTCTTAAAATGTGAGCATGAGCTTAAATATAAAGAGCTCCCAACAGTGATGATGAGAGCAATAAAAATATAATTGAGTTTTTTTTTCATTCAATTAAAAATTTAATGAAGTGTTCCTTTGCAAGGATCTCTTCTTAATGACTCTACTCTTGAGCTAGCACTTTGACGTGTCAAAGAGTTTGACTCTCCATAAATCGCTCTCGCAGTTGATTCAATCAAGGTATCTTTAAATTGCCTTGAGCTACTTGCTGGCTCTCTGAGAGATAAATCATTAGAGATTCGCGCTAACACAGTCATTGCTTCAAGATCGATATTTTTACAAGCTTTTGGCCCCATCACTGCATGCCTGCCTTCTGTTGCCGTAAGATACAGGATCCTATCCAGGTAGAGAGATGAAATAAGTTCTCTTACATATTCTGTATTCCCATGTGCTTGAATAAACTCTTCCGCACTCTGCGCTACATTGCGATTAATATGAACAGCTAAATCAGGGTTCTTTTGAAGAGCAATAGCGGCTGCAGTTCTAGTTGTAGTGTCAATCCCAGCTTGACTTCCTCTTAAGAATGTTGCTCCCTGCTGTTCAGCATTTTGTCCCACCGCTCTCAATGCAACCAAATGTGGATCATCTAATGCTTGTATTGCTGCACGTAGGTCTTGATTACGAATAACAGAAGCAGTTAGTAACCTTTGAACAAATCTTGTTTTAACAAAGCTAGCATCCATGGGATCAACTTGATTAATTGCTCTTAGTAATGCTGCAGTATCGCCAGCATCTATCGCTTGTCTGATTTGTGCGATTTGCTCGTTGCTAAACTTACCAGAAGATTGCGCTAGTCGTTCCACAATTCCCCCCGCCTCTCTAAAGGCTGATTCTCCCACATTCGTTAGCACGCGAGTGATCACTTCTGCAGCACTTTGGACACCTCTGTACTGAGCAATGTCCCTAGCCGGCTCTTTGTCTTGGTGTGCACAACTTGCTAGAAAAAAGATCACTGGTAAAATTAATGTTAGACGTCTTAGCATGACTACTCCTTTACTGACCATCATTTGAAATTTTGAGACTGCACAAGAGTGCAATCTTATCTCTGTTAGTTTACCTTTTTTCTTTGCAAAATTAATCTTTGAACATATTTGCCCACTGTCAATTTTTCGCAATGCAATTAAAATGTAAGTATGGAAAATCAGGAAGAAACCACCCAGCTAAGCATGCTGGAGAATCTACTGCGGCAGGAAAACTACGAACAGTTGACTGAAATGCTGCAGGAAATTCCCACAGTAGAGGTGGCTGATTTTCTCAGCAATAAAGATGAAGAGAGTATTAAAAAGTACCTGACGCTACTGCCTTGGGAGGATGCCGGCAGGATCTTGTCTGATCTTCCTATGGAAGTACTGATTAAACTTTTTAGGGCCTATCACCCTAATGTCTTTGCTAAGCTTTTTAAGGAAATGTCTTCTGATATTCGGGCTGATTTGTATCGAGAGCTCACTGACGAAGAACAAACTAATTTTAATCCTTACCTGGCCAAAACTGTTCGCGATGATGTGATCACACTGGCAGCCTATCCACCGGATGTCGCCGGTGGGATTATGACCACTGACTTTGTGACTATCGATATTGAAATGAATGCCGAACAGGCCTTGCGCGAGCTCAGACTCAATCCTCCCAACTCCAATCAGATGATTTACTACCTCTACGTAGTCAATAACTCAATGAAGATGATGGGGATTTTATCGCTCAAAGATCTTATTTTTGCCAAGCCAGAAACAGCAGTCAAAGAATTATTAGCAGAGTTTTTTATCTACGCAGAAACAATGGAAGATCGTGAGAGTGTTGCCAATAAGGTTGAGCGCTATGACTTAGTGGCCATACCCGTCTTAAATAATTTCCAGCAAATTGTGGGTATTGTTCGTCACGATGATGCCATGGATATTTTGCAAGCTGAGCAAACTGAAGATATGGAAAAATTCTCTGCTATTATGTCAGGCGGAGAAGATCTAACCTACAGCGAAATGTCTATCTGGCGACACTTTCAAAAACGCGTGGTCTGGCTGGTGAGCTTAGCAGCCGTTGGGATTCTCAGTGGGATGATTATTCACCACTATCAAAATATTTTAGAAAGTTTAATTATGCTAGCCATTTATATGCCCATGATGGCGGCTACTGGTGGTAATACCGGGACCCAATCGGCTACAGTTGTTTTGCGGGCCTTAGCCCTGGGGGAACTCACGGAAACGAAGTGGTGGCAAGTACTCATGAAAGAATTTAGCATCTCTGTCTTATTAGCTATTAGTGTTGCTCTCATGACCTTTATTAAAATTTACTTTTACACTGATACCCAAGACATGCCGGGCACCTTAACTTTAGCCTCTATCGGACTAATGGTCTCCTTTGCTATCACCATCCAAGTAGTCAGCTCTACTCTTTTTGGGGCGATTTTACCAATCGTGGTCAAAAGAATGGGAGGAGATCCAGCAGTCGCAGCGGGTCCCATGATTTCGACTATTGTTGATATCACTGGCCTGTTGATCTACTTCACCACCGCCAAGCTCTACATGGGGCTATAAATTGGCATCAGCATTGCTTACTTGAAGTCTGTTCAGATTAACAAGGAGCATCGCTATGGAAAAAATTTGCCAATGGCAGCATGAAATTCTCAGTAAGTATCGCCAGCACTACCCTCAAACTACTTTAAAGCAGATTTCACAGCAAACTGGAATCTCTCAAACTCGCGTTCACCGCCTTTTTAATGGTTATGCCATGAAATTAAAGGAGTATGAAATTTTCTTTAATATTTTAAAAATGAAAAACAATGACAATCACTATCAGCAAATCTATTGCAATCACTTGCGTCATTTGCGCTATGGAAAAGGAGGGTTACCGTGGAATCGCTAGTTTTTACCAGTGTGGAATGGGCCATTATTGATAGTCTTCATCACCACCAAAGGCTTAATCTCTTGGGCCTGCAAAAGGATTTGGGAATTTGCCCGCAAATTATCTTTCGCAGCTTACAATACTTAATTATTCGCGGAGTGATTAGCTATTATCGCCAAGGCTATCATCTTAATGCCTTGCGCTTTAAAGAATTAGTTCATCACTACCAAGATCAAAAAAATCTAGAACAAGAATGTAGCCTAATGGTTAAGACTTGCCTACAAGATCGAGAGTCTATGGGGCTCAAAAGAATACGCTTGGATAAAGATGACTTAGTGATTTTAAAAAGCTATTTTAAACAAATTCAAAAATTTATTGAAGACGCTAAGAAGAAGAAAAGCAAAGAGCAACAAGAAACCTATTTACTTTTTTGGGGACAGCAAGCTCAAAAAAATGTCTTAAACTGTGCTCTTAATCTTTAGCTCTTGCCATTTCATCACCCAAGCGAATAAAGACCTCAGTCTCTTCTTGGGTTTTTTCTAAGATATCTTGGGCCGGGATCCATTTTCCCGGCTCACCCAATACAATGACAGTGGAACCACCAAAGAGAAAATAACCTTTCTCCTCCCCTCGAAGATAGCCCTCTTTTGGCTGATAGCTTTGCACAATTTTTCCCACACAAGTGGCCCCCACCTCAATATAGGCCAGCCTACCAAAATTTTGTGTTTCAAGAATGCTCACTTGTCTTTCATTGAGAAAAAATAAATCGGCCTTGGCCTGCAAGGCCAAAGGATTCACTGAATACAAAGATCCTTCAATACAGTATTGATCCAATATTCGACAATCATCAGGAAAGTGAAAACGGTGATAATCCACAGGGCAAAGCCTCGCAATTAGTAATGGCCCTGATTGAAATTGCTGGGCCCAATGATCATTTTGTAAAAGCTCTGAACAATTCAGATACTTTCCCTTCACTGGAAAGCGCACCTGATCACTCACCTCAGCATAACCACAGTAGCGCCCCTCGGCCACAGCCGGCATCACCTTGGCGTCACTGCTAAAAGTTCGCTTACGGGACTTAAAACGGCGAATGAAAAAATCATTAAAACTTTGAAAATTTTTTTCTTCATACTCGCTCATATCAATCGAGTATTTTTTTATAAATTCATCAATTTTATTTCTTGAGTAAGAGTGATCCTGTAGAGCTCCATAAATCTTAGAAATCACTGGACTAACAATCACCTTTTGCAAGGCCTTACCCACAGGGTGTTGATAAATAAACTTAAGCCAATCCCCACCATAAACCATCTCTTCACAGTTTTTTTGTTGATAGCGATCAAAGTAGTGAATTTTTAGTCCCATACTTGGCTTCTCCTCATTTATAGGCAAAATATTATAGCAAAAGGAGAACAAAGCAATGAAATCTTTTCTACTATTTTTTTTGAGCCTCAATGCCTTGGCCTCTCTACTTCCCAGCGAAAAACAATTGATCAATGTTTATGAACAAACCGTGCCTTCAGTGGTCAACGTTTCCAACGTTATCACAGTGCAAGACTTCTTCTTAGGAGCTCCCCAACAGAGAGAGTCAGGAGCCGGTTCTGGTTTTGTCTGGGATGACCAAGGCCATATCGTCACCAACTTTCACGTGGTGCAAAACCAGCGCAGCGAATACTATATTTCCTTTCACGGTAGCAAAGAACAAGTCAAGGCCAAAATAGTAGGAGTCGAGCCCAAACTAGACATTGCCGTGCTCAAAGTTGATAAGATTCCCGCAAAAACTAAGGCCATCAGTGTCGGTCAATCTAAAGGCCTAGCGGTAGGACAAATGGCCATTGCCATTGGAAATCCTTTTGGATTGGATCACACCATGACCAGTGGAATCATCTCTGCCCTGGGTCGTAGCATTACTGGAATCGGAGGAGTGAAAATCAATGACATGATCCAAACCGATGCCCATATTAACCCAGGAAATTCTGGTGGCCCTTTGATGAACTCTCAAGGAGAGCTCATCGGCATGAACACCATGATCTACTCCAGCTCTGGCTCAAGTGCGGGACTAGGTTTTGCTGTGCCGGTGGACGCTATTAAAAATACCGTGCCACAATTAATTGAACATGGAAAAGTCATTCGCCCAGCATTGGGAATTTCACCTCTGCCCGATCACTACCGAAGACAGCTTATCGGCGACGACCAAGGAGTGGTGATTGGCTACGTACTAGAAGGAAGTCCTGCAGAAAAAGCCGGCTTAAAAGGCATGCGCAGAACCAGAACCGGCCGACTGATGATCGGAGACATTATCTTAAAAATTGATAAGCACGATGTGAATAGCTTGGATGATATCTTTCAAGTGCTCAGCCAATACAAGATCGGCGATACCGTGCAATTAAGCATTAAAGACGATAGCGGCCAAGTCAAGCGAGTGCCCCTAAAATTGCAGGCCCTGTAGCAGGCCCTGTAGGTACGCCATCCTTTTTCGGAGCTTATTTTAGTAATTACAGTCATTTATACCTGTAAAAAGACCAAGCCATTGACAAATTTACCAATACGTGTTAAATTTACCAATAGGCAAGGAGCCAAGTGAAAAAAGAGAATACTGTTTTAAGGGCCTTAAGAAACAAGGTGGAGATTGCAGGAAGAGTTGTTGAAGAAATTTTCTTTGATCTAAAACACATTCAATATGGATGGGATCAGTCAAAGAGAGATTATAAATAAGGGCCTGCTAGAAATAGTTATACTGAAGATGATATTGTCAATTTATTTGAACAGTTAAATGCTTTAGTACAAAAGCCTATAGAGCAAAAAGCTAAAAAGAAATCCGTAGAGCATAGGTTTATTTTCTATATCTATGATGGAGATAAAAGATTAAAAATGGTTGTCGATTTAATGAAAAATGAAGCAACTGTTGTCGTAACAATTCACTAGGGGTGATGGATATGAAAAAAACAAAACAATTACCAGATAGTTACTTTGAAGATCAAGACTTTATAGTTGATGAGGTCGATGAAGAAAAGATTCTTGGAGTCCTTGGTAAGAACCCTTCAGCAGATCAACTTTTAAAATTTGAATTATGTACTTATATTAGTAATTATATTAACTCTAAAGGCCTAAGCCTTTCAGAAGTTCAGGAACTAACAGGAATCAATACCAGTGATGTTAGCCGTATAAAAAATCATCATCTTGATCGCTTTACTATTGATAAACTCATTAAAATTTACGCCCTTTTAGATACTCAAAGCGGGATTGGTAAAGTTCTATCGAGTGCAGGTGAAAAGATTAGTAGGATTTCAGCTTAAATCTACAAACGCTTTTATTACTTACCCCTCCCATCATTTTTTCGCTTTCTCTATTTTTTGAAATGAAGCTCAGGATCTAATGACCAACGATCGATACTCATATTCTCGCTTTGCACGCGAAAACGCTCTAATTTATAATCAATATCACCAATAGTTAGTTCATCATCTCTTAAATCCTCAAAAAGCAAGACACGCTTTTCAGTCATATTGCCCAGTACTTGCTCTCTTTCTTTTTCAATTTCTTGGATTCGCTGATCATACTCAGAATTAATGCCATTGATCTGACCATCCACTTCTTCTAATTTTCCCTTTTTCTCTTTCAACTCAGCAGCGAGGACTGCTCGCTTTTTTAAAAGAAGTTCAATCATTTCTCTTGCTCGCAGCATATTAAATTCCAAGTCACGACTGGAAAATAAAATATACGAACCAACCGTGAAACCAACTTGATTCACACAACGATTATACTGAGGAACTCTCAGCTGCACATAATGGTTTTCCTTGCCAACAACCTTAACCTTGCATTTATTTTTAGTTTGTCCCTCATGCCACATTTCAATTTCATCATTAAGCTGAATAAACTTAGCGTTGGCAAAATCCAATCGAACGCGCAATCGTTGTTGCTCTCTCTCAATCTGAGAAATTCGACCGGAGAAAACTCCACTGCGATCTAAGTCTGAAATTTTACTAGCCTCAAGCTGGATATTGAAAATTAAAGTAAAAAAGAAAATGAATCTCATCAATTCATTATGCCATAAAATCAAGAACTCAAAAACTCAAGTAGGTTAATCAGGTAATAGCACCTTTGCCGATTCCCTCGAAGGCCTGGACGCGGATGCGATTAAGATCAATCTTTCCCTGCAGAGAAATATAATGCTTTAAGCAAAGAGAAATATTCTCCACGGTGGACTCAATAGGCAGAACGAAAAGATGCTCCGATGGGTACTGCGCCTGATATTCACCCTGATTGGCCAGATAGCTAATCTGCACCGAAAGTGGTTTTTCAATCAAACCGATCGGCCCTGCCAGTGCTTGAGAGGAGATCAAGGGTTCAAGCTCAGCTTTATTTTGCACATTCTCCCAAAAGCAAAAATGAATACGGTTTTGAGGAAAGAGTGAGACTATTTTTTGCTCCCACTGATGATTGCGTTGATCATCAATCCAAACTTTTAAAGTATTGCTGTGTCCGTGAAAAAGGCGCTGACAATTTCCATAGTGAGTCTTAAGACCATGAATATATTGAAAGCTAACGTCCTCAGAATTCAAACTCTCCTGCCTAAAATCCAATTCGATAGACTTAATATTCTTAGGCAACTTGGATAAGATCTGTTGCTCTAAATAAGTCTTTAACGCCTGAGCAGAATAAGTCTTATCCGGCAGCAAACAAAAGGCCTGCAGGGGAGCTCGGTAATAAATTTGCCTTCCTTCCAAAACCCCGTAGCCATCTTGCTCTTTAACTAAGTGCTGAGCAATTGCTAGACGGTGATCCGCAAGATCATCAATCAGATCTTTGATCTGTTTTTTGCCAAGAGAAAAATCCACGATAACATTTTCTTCATCGGTGTGTCCGTGCAGTTTGAGATCCACATAATAGGATTCCCCTAGGGGTAATTGCTCATTTTCATCCCAATAGGCGAAGTCTAATAAAGTTAAGTTCTGATAAAATAATGTGACACTCATTTTTGACTCTTTTTTTTGTTGCAGTTTTTATTTTAATTCTTTTTTTGCACAATAATACTGGAAGTAAATTGATTTTTATGAAGTGGTTCTTCAAATTTCAAAATTCTAAAATCACTAAATAATTGCAACAACTCACCTTCCTGTAAGTAATCACTGTCTTGCTCTAAAGCATTCTTTTGAGTTTTCTTTTGCTCCAAAGAATAAGCCTCAAAAATAATAATTCCCTGCGGCTTAAGCCATTTCTTCATTTTTTTTATCAGATTCCGATCGACAAAGTAAAAACAAATAATGGCGTCAAAGCTTTTTTCAGCAAAGTCGTATTCTAACGCGCTGGCCACTACTGTTTTGAGCTTGACACCTCTTTCTTGGGCCAGACTTTTAGCTTTTTTCACTGCCACTGAACTCAGATCAATACCAGTGACCTGATAACCTTTTTGCGCTAAAAAAATGGCATTTCGCCCTTCCCCCATTCCCAGGTCTAAAACCGAGGATTGGTAGGGAATATACTGATAGTTTTCCACTAAGAAACTAGCGGCAGATTTTCCATAAATATAGGTGGGCTGATTATAGACTTGATCCCAGCGATCCTTAGGATCAGCTGAAAGTTTTTTACCGGTCAGCGTTTCTAATTGCTTTTGATTCACCGATTGCAGTGATTCAGCATAGGCAGGCAGGCAGGCAATCCCTAGAAAAACAATGATGAGGCTAATCTTCAAAGTCAGCTGGGTGCAGCGGCTCTGCATGATCAACTTGTTGCGGATTCTGGATTTCTTGATAGAGCTCATCTAGTTTCTTTATCACACGTGTCACGTGATCATCAACCGAAATTGGTAAATCCTCAGTATATGTTAGATACCAGTGTAATTCTTGCACTTGCTCGTAGAATTGATCCACAGTCTTATAAAAATCTAAATCAAGCAATTGCAAGGAATCAAATCTTAGACTCGAGTAAAAGCTGCGAAAAATAAGGTGAAAATTCTCTCGTTTACGCTTTAAACTCAATGCTTCTAAGTAAACTGGCTTCCAAGTGCAGATACGCTGATAAAGAAGCTCAATATCATGCAGAATCATAGACTTAATTTTTTCTGACTGCTGCAAATTACCCCCACCACTGCTTCTTTTCTTGCAGCTGCTGTGCCTGATTAAGCTGTTGCATTAAATCGGGAACAATCTCTTGTATCTCTAAGGGTAAAAGCCAGTGGCGATAGAGCCGATTAGAATGGGGATAAAATAACTGACACTGACTAAAACTATTAAAATGTAAAAGATTGATTCTGGAGCAATGAACCAGCTTATTCAAAATTGGTTGATAACGATTGAGAAAAAGTGTTTTTTCTAAATAATTAGATGTAAAAAGAACTACATTTAACTGGGGATAGTCTGGTAACAGAGATAAAAACTGCTGCCAACTGACAGGAATGACCGTAACCCCGTGAAGGTTAAGACCAGAAGCTAAAATAAAATAACTCCAAGGTAATTTTTTTGAACTTTGAATGTAGAGAATTTTTTTATCCATCACTAGCTGTAACGGATCCAGACTTAGAAGTCTTAAACCCTAGCGGGTCATTGGAAAAAATATCCTCTTTGCCAAGTAAAGCGAGACAAAAGTGATCAGAAAACTCAGCAATAGTTGAATGAGAAAGCTCCATTGAATCTGACTGGATGCCAAGCTAATGTGATCTGGAGCCATAGAGCAGTTTCCCAGACTTAAGGCCGCTTGATCCCGAGTCTGCCCCGCAAGTACTCTGTGCTCCGATTGTTGCCGTTCTAGTGAAATTCTCACCACCTCATTTAATCCCAATTCATCATCTTCTGCTAGATGACGTCTGTCTGTAACATTGAGATAGGCATACATAATCGCCTGTTGATCTTGGGAATGACCAAGCCCAATGGTATGACCTAGCTCATGAATCATCACATGAGTGATACTGTCTTGATTTTGTAATTGAGGATGAGCACCATTAAAAATGATCTCAGTCTGATACAGATAAGGTCCATGACCATTTCTCACGGTAATGGCTAAAGTAAAGGCGGAGAAGCCTGTTTCTTGCTCAAATTGATCAGACCAGCGAATCACATTGCGTGTGACTAGCTTTCCTTGATGGCTGGGGCGATAGCTCCATAAATCAATTGGCTCACGTAGGGCCTGGTGCCAAACTTGTATCCCCTCTATTAAGGCATTCTCAGTCCATTGATAGCGCTCTGTTGACTCTGGAGCAATAGTGACCTGTAAGGGAAACTCTTGCCATGTGGCCCCTTGGATAAAGTCACGGGTAAACTCATAGCTTAGTGAGTTTAGACTCATAAACGTCAAAAATACTGTACAGTAGACTCTTAACACGTTTTCTTCTCCATCCTTGGAAAAAAAGTCCATCCTTGGACTCAATCAAGGGACCTTCCCTGGCCCTAAACTTATGTGTTGCAGAAAACGTGCCAAAAAATGGCAAATTAAATGAATAAAAATAGATTAATTTTATTCCCTAGTGTCAGAATGCCAAGAAGTGGGGTCATGTGACTAAGTTTTTTTTTTGACAACTTCTTACTTTACCACAAATAAAACTGACAATTTCGGTATAGCAAGGCCAAGTGATTAATAAATAAAAAAAAACCCCCCTATCAAAGGGGGGTTTTGGCTTATTTGAGATGTTTAATGACGTAAGGTCTTACATCATACCAGGCATACCGCCCATTCCACCCATGCCGCCCATTCCAGCAGCTGCAGCGGCAGCGCCAGCGTCATCCTTCTTAGGAAGATCGGCGATCATAGTTTCTGTTGTCAACAACATACTAGAAACTGAAGTGGCATTTTGTAAAGCGGAACGAGTCACTTTAGTTGGATCAACAATTCCTACCTTCACTAAATCTTCATACTTATCTTCACGAGCATTAAAGCCAAAATTTTCAGATTTACCGTTGCGAACATTATTCACAACCACTGATCCTTCAAGACCTGCATTAAAAGCAATTTGACGAAGGGGCTCTTCAATTGCTCTACGAACAATATTAATTCCAGCAGCCCATTCTTCGTTATCACCACTCAACTTTTCGAGAACAGAAGACGCGTGAATAAGTGCAGCTCCACCCCCAACAATAATTCCTTCTTCCACAGCAGCTCTTGTAGCGTTAAGAGCATCCTCTACTCTATCTTTCTTTTCTTTCATTTCAGCTTCAGAAGGAGCTCCAACGAAAATAACAGCAACACCACCGGCAAGCTTAGCTAAACGCTCTTGTAGTTTTTCTTTGTCATAATCAGAAGTTGTTTCTTCGATCTGAGCTTTAATGGCTCCAACTCGATCTTGAACAGCTTTAGATTCACCACTTCCATCCACAATAGTTGTGTTTTCTTTGTCGATAGTGATCTTCTTAGCAGAACCAAGATGAGAAAGTTCAGCATTTTCTAAGCTCATTCCCAACTCTTCAGAAATCACTTCTCCACCTGTTAGGATAGCAATATCCTTAAGCATTTCTTTACGACGATCACCGAAACCAGGAGCTTTGACAGCAGCAACCTGCAAGCTTCCACGCAATTTATTCACCACTAAAGTTGTCAGTGCTTCGCCTTCGATATCTTCGGCGATAATAAGAAGTGGTTTGCCAGCCTGAACAGCCTTTTCTAATAGTGGAAGCATTTCACGCATATTAGAAATTTTCTTATCAGTGATTAAGATATTAGGATTATCAAAATTCACTTCCATTTTTTCAGTATTAGTCACGAAGTAAGGTGATAAATAACCGCGATCAAATTGCATACCCTCAACAACATCTAAAGTTGTTTCAGCAGTTTTAGACTCTTCAATTGTAATCACTCCTTCCTTGCCAACTTTAGACATGGCCTGAGCAATCATTTTTCCAATTTCTTCATCGTTATTAGCTGAAATAGTACCAACTTGAGCAATCTCCCCTTCAGTCTTAATGTCTTTAGACATAGACTTAAGTTTCTCAATAATCTTCTGAGTGGCTAGATCAATTCCTTTTTTAAGTTCCATTGGATTGTGTCCAGCTGCTACTAGTTTAGCACCTTCGCGGTAAATGGCCTGAGCTAAAACAGTGGCAGTAGTGGTTCCATCGCCAGCATCATCATTAGTTTTCTGAGCCACTTCTTTCACTAACTGAGCTCCCATATTGGCAAATGCATTTTCTAGCTCAATTTCCTTAGCAACAGTCACTCCATCTTTAGTAATAGAAGGTGAACCAAATGATTTTTGAATCACCACGTTGCGACCTTTGGGTCCCAATGTCACTTTAACCGCATTGGCAAGAGAGTTCACTCCATCTAGAATGAGGTTTCTTGCATTTTCACTGTACTTTAATTCTTTTGCAGACATATTTTACTCCTTAAGTTTTTTTTTTTTTTTTTTCTTACTCAATAATGGCAAGGACGTCGTCTTCTTTCATGATTAGGAAATCATCCCCATCGACCTTCACTTCTGTTCCTGCATACTTGGAAAATAAGATCTTATCACCAGCTTTCACATCAAGTGGACGAACTTTTCCGTCTTCACTTCTGTATCCAGTTCCCACAGAAAGAATCTCACCTTTAGCAGGTTTTTCCTTGTGGTTATCCGGAATAATAATTCCACCAGCAGTTTTTGTTTCTTCTTCTAGTCTTTTCACTAAGACTCTGTCTTGAAGAGGTTTTACTTTCATTTTCTCATCCTCCGTTAAATGGTTTTTATTACCTTTTTGAATAACATCAATTAAGTAACGCTAATCTAATACCGAATAGATCAATGTCAATGCTGGGCCTCAAAAAAAAATGAAAAAAGCCATAAAATGGGCAGTTTTAGTCAAAAACTCAAGTTTTTGACTCATTGAGCCGATAAAGAGCTCTGATGAAGATCTTCAGAAAACGCTATTATATTGCCCCAGAATTTCAAAGTGAAATTATTAAAAAGATGTTATTCATCGGACTTATGGGAAACGCTCTACTCTACTTAGTTAACTTTGCCATTTATTTTCACTTTAATACTTACGCGCAAAAACTACCCAGAGAGCAAAAAAAAGCATTCTATGAATTTTTTCACCAGCAGATTGATCTGATTAATTATTATTTTTTAGGGCTAGGACTCCTCTTCACCATGGGGCTGATTTTTTACGGTATTAAGCTTTCCCACCGCATGGCCGGACCACTCTTTAATCTTAAACAACAATTTAAAAAAATTGAAAACTGCACTGGCATGGAAGAAATCAAAAGCATTACTCCAACAAGATTTCGCAAGAATGACTTTTTTCACGACTTAGCAGATCACTATAACAAGGCCCTGCATCAAATTCAAAAACTGAGTCAGACTCCCCAAAAAGAACATGAGGATAATATCCTAGAGTTTCCCCAGCAGACATCTGAGGCCGACGAAAAAAAAGCTGCCTAGCCCATCTCCAACCAATTTTGTCCCACTCCAGTGTCAACCTTAAGCGGAACCTTAAGTTTGACAACCGATTCCATCTCACTCACCACGATTTTTTCTAGTTCTGGCAATTCTTCGTCTGGAGCGCAAAAGATAAGTTCATCGTGCACTTGCAAAATCATTTGAGACTTCATGGATTGTAACTTCTTTTCAATTTGAATCATCGCTAATTTTAATAAATCTGCGGCTGTGCCTTGAATGGGAGTATTGATCGCCATGCGCTCCCCGACAGACTTAACTGTTCTATTTTTAGAGTGAATTTCTGAAATTTCGCGCTGACGTCCAAAAAGAGTTTCACTGTAGCCTTTTTGCTGACAGGCCTCTACCAAGGAATCAAGGTATTGTTTCACCTGAGAAAAACGGCGAAAGTAAAAGGTGATATACTCTTTGGCCTCTTGCTGAGAGATCCCAAGAGTTTCCGATAGCCCATAGGATGATTGACCATACATCAAGCCAAAATTAATTGCTTTAGCACTGGCCCGTTGATCCTGAGTCACTTGCTTAAGTGGGACTGCAAAAATTTCAGCAGCTGTTTGCGCATGAATATCTAGGCCTTGGCGAAAGCTTTCTATCATGGTGGAGTCTTCACTAAAGTGCGCCAAGAGTCGCAATTCCACCTGTGAATAGTCCGCTGCAAAAAGCTTATGAGCTGAAGGTGCAATAAATCCCTTGCGCAAAAGTTTTCCCTTAGAGCTACGAATGGGAATATTTTGCAAATTAGGCTGATCAGAGGAGAGCCTACCAGTGGCCGCTACATTTTGATGAAAGCGGGTGTGCAATTTAGCTGTTTTTTGATCCACCAGCTTAGGAAGACTCAAAACATAGGTGGAAAGAATTTTATCAAGCTCTCGAAATTCTAAAAGCAATGCTGGCACTGGATGCAAATTCTCTTTCACTAACTTGGCCAAGACACTGGCATCAGTGGAATATCCCGTTTTTGTTTTTTTAAAGACAGGTAAATCCAATGTCTCAAACAAGAGTTTCCCCACCTGCTTGGGCGAGTTCAGATTAATTTCATCAGTTTGTGCCTTTGCAAAAATTTTCTTTTTAATGACTTCAATTTCTGTGGAAAACT
Source organism: Bacteriovoracales bacterium (assembly GCA_007117175.1). Taxonomy (GTDB): domain Bacteria; phylum Bdellovibrionota; class Bacteriovoracia; order Bacteriovoracales; family Bacteriovoracaceae; genus SKGZ01. The sequence continues at coordinate 15,070 of SKGZ01000223.1, forward strand.
GTTCTTCTAATTGTGAAAAATAATGAAGGTCTAATTCAATTCCTCTGACCTCCATTCGGGCTAGAACAGGAATCAGCGGCTGATCTAATTTTTCCCAAACTTCAATGAGTTCATGATCCCTTAATTTTTCTTTCAGTTTTTTTCCCAGTAAAAACAAACTTTGCGCCAAGCTTGAAAGGTCGGCATCTAAAAGATCTGGTTGTATCCCTAAATGTCTTAGCAGAACTGAATGATGATCATGAGGCAAATGGCAATTGAGTATAAAGTCAACGACACTCACATCAAAAAAACGCACCTTCAACTCACTGACAGACTGATCAAAACTCTTACTACAGGCTTTGCCATCCCACACAATAAGCTCAAGTGCCCGATCATTAATGAGCTCCAGTGCTCGAGGCTTTTCTATTTTACAGACGATATGTTCTTTCGCAGAGACCAAGCGTAATTGATACCCCTCATCCATAAATGCCAGAAAATCTTTTTGACGAGATAAGAATTTTTGTAACTTTTCTTCATGCTCTATAACAGTGACATTAGAGACTGAAGTTTGCTCAATTTCTTTGACTTCATTGTTTTCGGAAAACTTAGTGAGTAAACTCTTAAATCCCAATTCTTTTAAAACGTTGATGAATTCTTGATTCGCTTCAAATTCAAAGGGTTTTAAAACCTTGTGAGAGTCCAAGGCCAAGTCTGTTTTAATTTGCACTAACGAACGAGAAAGAATGGCCATGGCTTCACCATTGATCAAAGCTTTTTGCGCTCGTTTATTCGCAAGATCATTCTTATTTTTAATGATCTCATCCAAAGTTCTATATTTTTCCAGTAAGCCCGCAGCTCCTTTGGCGCCAATGCCAGCCACTCCTGGAATATTATCAGAACTATCACCCACTAAAGAAAGGTAATCCACAATTTGTTCAGGATAAACCTTCATTTTTTCAAACACATCA
>SKGZ01000289.1 GCA_007117175.1 Bacteriovoracales bacterium
AAAAATATTCTTTGGATTTTCAATAAATTTCTCAATGAGCACCCGATCATCAGAAAATGATTTTTGAGATTCACTTTTGGCCATTAACAGAGCAGAGTCAAACTCACTGGCAGAGCGAACAACTCGCATTCCTTTTCCACCACCTCCAGCGGAAGCCTTGATTAAAACCGGATAACCAATTTGATCTGCTTGTTTTTTTAAGAAATCACTGTCTTGTTGATCTCCTTGATAGCCTGGGATCATGGGAACACCCAGCTCAGCTGCCTTGAGCTTGGAGGTAATTTTATCCCCCATTAAGGCAATGGCCTTAACAGAAGGGCCAATAAAGCAAAGACCGCGATCCTTAACCTTTTGACAAAAATCTTGTTTTTCAGACAAGAAACCATAGCCGGGGTGAATAGCATCACAACCTGCTTTCTGGGCAATCTCTAAAAGTAAATCTTGATTTAAGTAAGTCTGGGTGGGAATGCCCTCGCCTAAGCAATAGGCTTCATCGGCAGCACTGACAAAGGGTAAATCACGATCGTCTTGGGCGTAAACGGCAACTGTCTTGACACCCATTAACTGAGCGGTTCTAGTAATTCGCAGAGCAATTTCTGCACGATTGGCAATTAATATTTTCTTGATCATGACTTCACCCATGGAGCAGGCTTTTTAGTCAGTAGGGCCTGCATGCCCTGTTGAGCTTCTGGAGTGACACGCAAGCGAGCAATTGTTTCACATGTATAGTCTTCAATTTTTTGCATGGAAAAATCAGAAGGCTCTTTTAAAAATTGCACCACTCTTTTGGTAAAAACCTTACACTCTTTAGCAGCTAACGGAGCCGCTTTTAAAAACTTCTCAATGAGTTCTTGCCCAGTTTTTTCAAACTCGGTATCGGCTACTACTTGATGGACCAGCCCCATTTGTAAGGCCTGTTGGGCATTAAAAAGATCCCCACTGAGAAACCAGGCTCTAGCCGCAGACTCACCTATCTTACGAATCACATAGGGTGAGATCACTGCCGGCACTAGCCCTAGTTTAGTTTCAGTAAAACCAAAACGAGCACTGTCCACGCAAAGAGCAAAGTCACAAACACTGATTAAACCAGTTCCTCCCCCGTAAGCAGGGCCATTAATCAATCCTAAAATAGGGGTGACTAAATGATCTATCGTTTGAAAAAGCTTGGCCAATTGTCGACTGTCTTCTAGATTTTGCTGAAAATCATAATCCACCATACTCTTCATCCAGTTTAAATCAGCACCTGCCGAAAAAGAGTGGCCATTGCCAGTCAAAATCACTAAACGACAATCTTGATCTGATTGTAACTCAGAAAAAACATGGATTAACTCTTGAATCAAAGGGGCGTGAAAGGCGTTATGAACCGACTCTCGATTCAATGTCACCTGTTTGACTCCCGCTTGTCTTTCACTTAATTGCAAAAATTCATATTTCATTGTTTACATCCTAAAAATACCAAATTGTGTTTTTTCCACAGGAGCATTTTGGCAAACACTCAAGCTCAATGCCACCACCTCTCTAGTCTGACTGGGCATAATCAGGCCATCATCCCAAAGACGTGCCGTTGAATAAAGGGCCGCACCTTCTGTTTCATATTTTTCTCGTATTGGTTTTTCAAATTCAGCAATCTCACTTTCACTCATAAGTTTGTGCTTGGCCTTCGCAAGCGCGTCTTGTTTGACTGTACTTAAAACTCCCGCTGCTTGCGGACCGCCCATCACTGAAATTTTGGCATTAGGCCACATATAAAGAAACCTAGGATTAAAAGCACGACCACACATCCCGTAATTACCCGCACCAAAAGAGCCTCCTAGGATCACGGTGATCTTAGGCACATTGGCACATGAGACAGCAGTTACTAATTTTGCTCCATGTTTGGCTATCCCCTCTGATTCATATTTTTGTCCCACCATAAAACCAGTAATATTTTGCAAAAACAAAATGGGTATTTCACGGGCACAACACAATTGAATAAAGTGCGCTCCTTTTTGCGAACTTTCTGAAAACAACACTCCATTATTGGCTACAATTCCCACATCCATACCGTAAATTTTAGCAAAACCACAAACTAAGGTTTCACCAAATCTTTCTTTAAATGGGTGAAACTCCGATCCATCCACAATGCGAGCAATCACTTCCTTCACGTCAAATGGTTTGCGAGTATCAATGGGAACAATGCCACTCAATTCTGCAGGATCATAAAGAGGTTGTGCAAAAGAAGAGAACACCTTTTGCGTTTTCTTTCTTTCCCCCAAATGATTCACCACTTCTCTAGCAATTTCTAAAGCGTGCTCTTCATTTTCAGCAAAATGATCGGCTACACCTGAAACACGAGTGTGCACATCTGCTCCTCCTAAATCCTCCGCGCTCACTTCTTCACCGGTGGCGGCTTTCACTAGCGGGGGGCCGGCCAAGAAAATAGTGCCATTGCCTTTGACAATAATAGACTCATCGCACATGGAGGGAACGTAAGCTCCACCAGCAGTGCAAGAGCCCAACACCACTGCAATTTGCGCAATTCCCATAGAAGACATAATGGCCTGATGATAAAAAATTCGACCAAAGTGCTCCTTGTCTGGAAACACCTCTGATTGCAAGGGTAAATAGGCTCCCCCCGAGTCCACGAGGTAAAGACAGGGCAGATGATTTTGCATGGCAATTTCTTGCGCTCGTATATGCTTTTTCACAGTGAGAGGAAAATAGGTCCCTCCCTTCACCGTAGCGTCGTTGGCCACAATCATGCACTCTCGTCCATGGATGCGACCAATACCAGTGACAATGGCAGCACTAGCCACTTGCTCATCATAAACTTGATGGGCTGCCAGTGGACTCAGCTCTAGGAAGGGCGAACCAGGATCTAAGATTCTTTCAATGCGCTGACGCACTGGCAACTTACCACGCTGGGTATGTTTGGCCAGGGCCTTTTCTCCTCCGCCCAGTTTCACTTGCTGTAAAATTTCTCTATACTGATTTTCCAGCTCTAGAACCTGCTGACGAGTTTTTTGATAATCCTCAGATTGCAAGTTAATTTGAGTACTTAACAGCGCCATAGATCACCTATCAATAACTTTTTATGAGTTATCTTCCCTTTGCAATCAATTTTAAAGAAGCCCACGTTGAATGTAAATCATCAAAGCATTGGCCCTGGATTGTCTAGAAAGTGAGCACTTTTGTAAAAAAAACAAGATCAGAACAGAGATCACTGGTGGGTGTTATGCTTTTCATTAGGAGAAAATTATGCTGAATGCTTATCAAATCTTAGTTTCTGTGATCCTTTTCACCTCATTTTCTGTTCAAGCGGGACAACTTAATTGCAGAGAGACAGAGCAAACCGGAATCACTAATCGCGATTGTCGAGTTTTGCAATCCCTTTATATTTACACAGATGGCGATCGATGGCTCAATAATGAAAACTGGATGAGTGATCAGCCTGTTGAGACTTGGTATGGCGTTGAAGTGAAAGATCAACGTGTCACCGCTATTCAATTAAGTGAAAATAATATGATGGGAAGAATTCCAATTACTCTTGGGTTACTAGATAAATTAGAAGAACTGAATCTTTCCCATAATCAGCTCACTGGCCGCATCGATACCATCTTATCAACTCTTGGCCGTCTTAAAATCCTTGATCTGAGTCATAATAACTTTCATGGAACGATTCCAGCCTCCATTGTCCATTTAGATCAATTAGAAATTCTTCATGTTGGACATAATCAATTTACTGGAGACTTTCCCACTCAAATTATAGAGTTAAGTCAACTAGACAGTGTTGAGGTGATCAATAATCATTTTACTTTTGCGCAAAATCCTAAGGCCTATGCTCAGCACTCAGAGAAAATCTTTAAACAAGCCAATTACAGCGACCTTTATCTTTTCAATAAAGATCCTCAGGCCTTTAGCCTCTCTCCCAGTGAGATTGCTGAATTATTGGAATAAAAAAAGAACGGCGTACTTTTTGGCAACTTTTAGGCAAAAAAAAAGCTCCCTGGAAAAAGGGAGCTTTAAAAAAATGGGCGCATCCAGCTATTTTGGCACCAAGTTGCCCTGGCACTATCGTCACCGCTAGCGGGCTTGACTTCCGGGTTCGGGATGTAACCGGGTATTTCACCGCTGCTATCGACACGCCCAAATTGTTATTTGTTCATATCACAATCACAAAACAAAACCAATAAGCGACAAAAGCAAAAAAATCTGCAAGTAAAAAACTAGATCTAAAAAAAAATAAAGCAAAACGGGTATTTAGTATTGGTCAGCTCAATGCCTCACAGCACTTACACATCCAACCTATCAAGCTCGTAGTCTACAAGCACCCTTAATAGAGATCTTATCTTGAGGTAGGCTTCCCACTTAGATGCTTTCAGTGGTTATCCCTTCCAAACATAGCTACCCGGCAATGCAGTTGGCACCACAACCGGTACACCAGAGGTCTGTCCAACCCGGTCCTCTCGTACTAAGGTCAGATCCTCTCAAATCTCTTACGCCCACGGAGGATAGAGACCGAACTGTCTCACGACGTTCTGAACCCAGCTCGCGTACCGCTTTAATTGACGAACAGTCAAACCCTTGGGACCTGCTCCAGCCCCAGGATGCGATG
>SKGZ01000004.1 GCA_007117175.1 Bacteriovoracales bacterium
CAAGCTGTGAACTTTTTGAACACCGTTATGAGGAATTTTTGCACGCACAAGGCCGTAGCTTTCGGATCGCAAATGCTGTTGATGGATGACTTGATGATCCTTGTCAAGAGCATGAATTTTAATATGAAATTGATTTTTTTTGAAAAACTCAATGCTAGAAAGAGGTGAGATGAATTCTGATTCACTGGCAAGAATTCTTTTCTCACTAAGGTAAAAGCGAATACCAATATTTTGTTGATTATCAATGGCGATAAAGTTTTGTATCGCAGGGCGTTTCATTAAGTCTAATCCTAAGCTTTCTTAAGCTTAAAGTGAAGTTGATTTTCTTGCCACCAACTTTCAAGTGATTTGCCGTCGACTATTTCTTGAACAGGGATTGTCTGAGTGATCGTCTCAACTCTTGCGGTGCTATGATAAGCTTTTAATTGAGGGTGTTGATTTTTTTCTTTGAAGCTGCGATTGAACAATATGCGGATCTCTCTATCCTTGGCACTGACTTGATAATTTTGTTTTTCATGTTCAGGAACTTGAATCTTGATTAGATAGGCATCATCGAGATCCTGAACTTGGTAGTTGATATCTCGAAGGCGATAAAAGTTATCCTCAGTTTTGTTTAAGAGATTTTGACCTCTTATCATTGTTTGACTTTGAATTTGTTGAACTTGGGCCTCTGACTTCTGTTTAATTCTTTCCAGCTCTTTTTGATGTTGCGTTATAATGGCTTGATATCTTTTTTCTTGCAGCTGATTTTCCTCTTGAATCAATTGATTTGTAGTCTCTTGTAACTTCTTTTTTTGTTCTGTGAATTGGTTATCTATTAGTGTTAATTGTTCACTTTGTTCTTGGGTCTTTTCTGTTAGCTGGTTGTTCTTACTTTTTCTTAATTCCTCCATCTTGCTCAATGATTCTCTTTCGACTTGAGATAGTTCCTCTTTATGTTTACTTTGAATCTCACGGATCTTGTTTTGATGAGCGATAGAACTTTCTTGTAGTAGGCGATCCTTTTCTTGAGCTATTTTTTGAATTTCACTTTGACTCTTGTTTTCAACTTTTTGCAGATGATCTTTAAGGCTTGCTTGTTGATTTTCTAATTGTCTTAACGTTTGTTGCTGAGATTGTTGAAATTGATTTTTAAATTGCTCATCTAACTGACTCATAAGCTTTTGATGTTCTGCTGATAGCTCCTCTCTTTGTCGCTGCATCTTTTCTTGAGCATTATTTAGTTGAACTTGAAGCTCTCTTAAAGTTTGCGATTTTCTTTCTTGTTCCTTAAGTATCTCTTGTTTGTTTAGGCTTCTGAGCTGACTTAACTCAACTTGGTTATTCTTTTTTTGTTGGTTAAGCTCCTTGTTGTGATTCTTCTTGAGTTGATGAAGCTCTTTTTGCTGCTGTTTTTGCTTTTTAATCTCTGGCGTGGTTGCTATGGCATTAATTTCTGCCATTTTCTGCTCCATGGTATGGGGAGGGACAAGTTTGCTTGAGTCCACCTGTTTGTCCAGGGCAGATCCATGTTCGCATTAAAGTTAATTTTTGCTGGGGATGTCCCTTATAGGCCCTGTAAGCTTGTGGATTCAGTGAGCTAGTCAATATTTTCACTTGCTGATCTTTTTGTTCGATCATGTATTGATAGGCTCGATATTCTGCATAGGCACTATTAATAACAAAATTAATGCAAAGAATACCTTTGATTAAGAATTTCATTTTCGACGCCTCCCATAAAGGCTTGTATGAACTTGCTTCTTTCTTCTTGACTGAGACTGCTAAGCGCAATCTTTTGTCTATCTATATTGTGATGATGCTCAATTTTTTGAAAAATACTTCGAAGAGACTTTTCATCATGTTTCTTTTCTGGAGCTTGCATCTTGTAATTTTCAATCCATTCTTTGAAAAAAAGAGGATATTGTCCTTGACGACCAAGGTGTAGATAATAGTGTAGAGGGTCATTGAGTTCAGAATTTTTCTTCTGATAAAGTTTTTTAATGAGATTGCTGGGAATTTTTTTAGTAGACACAAGAACTCCTTTTTTACATCATCAGTAATTTATTTTAGCTTTCTTTTTTCAAAAAATCAGCGCTAGGTAACTTTTGTCTTTGTTCGCTCCAGTCTCTAGAGCATGCTAATGTAAAACGGTGAAAGAAAAAATTTCATGGCATTTTTGTGATCACTGTCGAGGGCAAATCCCAGTACTTGATCAAGGTTATATGGTTGAAGAAAAAACTTGTCGCCTCTTTTGTTCAGAAAGCTGTATTGTCAAGTATTATGACCCTTTAATTGATCTTTTGGCTAATGATGAAAAACAATACCGTAAGAAAAATAATATTAATGAAAAACTTGAGATTTCTGAGGCCAAGCAAAGAAAGTTATTAAGTTCTGTCCTTGAGCAACCAGATGAGATTTGGAGTTGCTCTGATCAATTAGGTTGCGAGTATTTTTTTCAGATTAAGAAAGTTTCAACTCAACCCACTTGGATGATACTTGTTTGTTTTCGCTTCAAGCAGAAACCTTCTTTCATTTTACATCATGTACTCACTCACTCCTCACAGATGATGCAATACTATCAAAAAGGTACTCTTGTGACTCAAAATGAGGAGATTGTTGATGATCAGGCCTTAACTAATGAAGAGATTATAGTGCCTGAAAAATTTATGGAGCAAGTTGAGTCGTTACGCTCTTCATTCTTAGCTTCTATTTTATCAAAAAGAGATGAACAAGATATTCCGATTGAGGACTTTCACCTTTTTGAAGAGTATATTGAACCGACGATTTCTCAACCTGAAGAGGTTTTCGAATATGAGGATAAGTCAGGCCATTTGGTGCATGCATTTATTCGAGACTTTGAAAAAATGGATGATTGTTTTTTCTATATTGTCTTATCTCTAAAGCTTGATCCTACTATGCAGCCAGCAGAAAATCGCTTAGATGATGAGGTTTTTATACCGGTGTTAGCTTTCCCCACCATTGATGAGCAGCTCTATCTTAGTTTTAAAAAAGGCATTTGCTTGACTCGTAAGGCCGTTAATTAGTTTACTTAAAAACAATTGCTCGGTAATAAGAGTTAAAGTCTCTTTCCATCACGTTTTTGCAGTAGCTTTCATTCTGCCCGTTTAAGCAATTTGTCACTGCTGTCAAAGCGCCATCTTTCGCAGTCACAATGATGAGCGAATTAAAAGGCCTTGCACCAAATAAGATCGGGATGGAGAATTCATTTTGACCTTGATCTTGTGGGTAACAAATAGGGCTAGCTGGTTTTGTGATAGAAGAGAAGAACGTCAATTCTTTGTAGGTAGGAAAAAAGCAAATCATTTCATTTCTAGTTTCTTTGAATTTGTATAAGATTTTATTTGGATTATGTTTGCTTTGGCATAGATCAACCTCTCCCCAGTTAGTAGCTTTCGCCGCTGGTTTAAAAGCTCCAAAATCTCTACAGTGTTGATACTCTGCGGGCAAAGTAGGCAGTGGTTGTCCACTTTGGTCCACCCTACCACTGGTGTAAGTTTCTCCACTGGAGACAAGAAGGGGTTCTCTGACTGGAGTGGTGTCACAAGCACTTAAAAAGAAAGCAAATATAAGCCAAAATCCTTTCATACTATCTTAATCGGTTATTCTACAGGAAAACTTGAGTGTTTTTTTTATTCTGCTATGTTAGTCTAAGAATTATGGGGACTTATCAATTCATTTTAGCCTCTCAAAGCCCTCGTCGACAAGAGCTACTCACTTTATTAGGAGTTCCCTTTAAAGTGCAAGCTGCCCAATTGAATGAAGAGGCACTTGAGTATCAGCAGCTGAGTGCAAGTGAAAAATGTCTTTTACTTTCTTTGCACAAAGCTAAACGAATCTCTGCTCTTTCAAGTAATGCAGTGGTACTGGCAGCAGATACATTAGTGCAATTGGGTGATGAAGTTTTAGAAAAACCAAAAGACAAAGAACAAGCACGGTGGATGCTGACAAAACTTTCAGGTCAAACTCATTTAGTCAAAACAGCATTTTGCCTGATGAATCAAGAGCGCTTCGCACAAAGACTGTGCCAAACACAAGTAGAATTTGAGCAGCTTTCTTTAGCCGAGATTGACTGGTATTTGGATCAAGAGGATTTTCTTGATAAGGCCGGTGGTTATGGTATTCAATCCTGGGCCGCCAGCTTTGTGAAAAAGATTAATGGTTGTTATTTTAATGTGGTGGGGTTGCCCTTAAGTGAACTCAAAGCTGAGCTGGAGAAATTTATGCAAGTGGAGAATTGGCGTGAAGTTTTTTATTAGTTTGATTTTACTCACTTTAAGCTTAAAAGTTTGCAGTGAAAATGAATCATTAAGTTTTGAAAATCCTGATGTCTATGAAAGCACTTTAAGAGAGCAAATGCAGAGCTTTCTGGATCAAGTTGTCAGTAAGAAAAAAGAGTGTCTTGCTCGCTATAAAACACTTGAAATTTCTGAACAGCAAACGAAAGAGTCTAAATTAGTGCCATTAACAGAGGAAGAAAAAGAAATTTGCTTAGCACAGCTCAAGAGCCAGCATCAAGTTTTATTGGAAAAAATCTACCAAACCAGAGAGTCTTATTTGGATTATGTTTTTGAAATGTATAAAA
>SKGZ01000206.1 GCA_007117175.1 Bacteriovoracales bacterium
AGGATCTGAGCTAAAGGTTCCAAGATAGCTGCGATCAATCACTTGATTGTTATTTTCAGCAAAATTCCATCCGTAAATATCATCAGGGTAACCATTGCCATCATCATCTCTTAGTGTTCCGGGAATTTCTCCGGGATTCACCCAAATTTGATTCACTAAGGCCTGATGTTTAATGTCAGTACCAGAGTCAATAATGGCCACAGTCACCCCGGCCACTGAGTGAATCTGAAACATTGCTGTTATCATCATTGAAAACAAAAGAGAAAATTTCTTCATGTCATTCCTTTTTTTCGACGTGTAAAAATTACAGTCTCAAAGTAGTGCAAAATGGTCAATTACACAGTTTCAAATGTAAGATTTTGGCAGTTTTATACGGGGCAAATAAATGCTTTTTATTAAGGACGGTCTTTTTCGGTCACTAAAGAAATATTATCTAACTTAGCAGCTTGCAATAAATCTAATAACCTAATCAGTCTTTTGTATTTTAAATCTTGATCCGCACGAATATCAACCAAAGTGTCAGATTCGTATTTTTCTACCATTTGAGGAAGATCAGCAAACGTTGCATCGCTTCCATTGACTATAATTTTTTCATTGGTGAGCTCAATAGTAAGATTGTCTTGCTGTTCAGTTTGACCTTGCCCTTGTTCTGCCACCGGAAGCTTTAACATCAGATTGAGTTCTTCTTTTTTAAAAGCAGATGTCACTAAGAAAAAAATAAGTAAAAGAAAAACCACATCAATCAATGGAGTAAGATCTGCTTGTAAAGTTTCTCTTCTACGCTTCACTTTTTTTTCCTGCAAAAGACTTCATTAAGATTTCTTTTTCTAATTGAGTTTCGATTTTATCTAAAAGCCCAACCAAATAGTTGTGTCCAATATAATGAGGAATGGCCACTACTAAGCCCCCGACAGTGGTAATCAGGGCCATTGAGATCCCTTTGGCAAATAAACTAGGGTCACCTAAACCCTGTTGAGAGATCACTTGAAAGGCCAGTAAAATTCCCACAACAGTTCCTAATAAACCTAACAATGGGGAGATTGTGGCTATAATTTTGACCGTTCCCAACCAAGTCTCCATTGACCTGACAAAGACAGCAATCTCTTCTTTTAATAAACTAATTTGTCCTTCGGTGGACAGACTTAGGGCTTGAGTTTTAGATTGAAAATCTTTGAGTAAAACAGCGGCATGTTGGTTAATGTTTTTTAAAAACTGTAAAAAATAAAAGGCCTTACTTAATAAAATGGTCAATCCAAATATATTAAAAACCAATAACAAGTACATAATGAATCCACCATCTTTGACATAGTCAAATAAAGTCATACTGATACCTCATTTTTATTTTTTTTCTTTGTCATCCATTTTCGCACTAAAAAAAACACAAGTCCAACCAACAACAAAGAAGCAATAATAAATTTAAACTCTTTCAGATGTCTTAAAATAACCTCTCCATAAGTTGCCACTAAATAAACTTGAGTTGGAACACTGATCATCGCGGCCAGAGCATCCACTAAGAAAAACTTCCAAAGCGGCAACCCCAGCATCCCACAACTCATATGACCAGGGAAACGTAGCCCAGGAGTGAAGCGAAAGAGAAATGAAACCCATATCCCATAGCGATAATACCAAGAATTGATTTGTTCTAGTCTTTGATCTCCTACTTTCTTTTGAAAAAGCTTGGTGCGAAAAATTTTATAACCAAAAAAACGACCAATTAAAAAGACAAGGCAATCACTTAATAAGACCGAAATAAAGCACAGCCACATTAAGAAGGTCACATTCACTCCCATCGCACCAGGATAAGGAGGAGGATAAATTTCTGGGTGATTCACCATATAACCAATAAAACCACAACTGACTAAGACCACCTCTTCAGGAATGGGAACTCCTAAACTACTGAGGGTCATAAAAGTGACCACCCCCCAATAAATAATATTGGGAGAATAGGCATAACTTAAAAAGAACTCGGTAATGGTTGCTTCATCAATGATGCCAAACATAATAAACTCGGGGGTCAATATTTCTGATTAAGGTTAGCAAAAGCTGAAAATCAAGGCCAGTGAAACTAAGAAAAAACACTTTTTAATCTCAGGTGAATTAAAAGATAGCTAGAAAGGAGTAAAGTCAAGAATCCCAGCAGTGCAAAGAGGAGCAATTGCCCCCAGGGAATCAACAGAGGACTCATTAAAACTTTCTCGCAAAGCAGAGATGAAAAGAGCAAAGAGAACAGTAAGGCGACAGAAAAAGAGAGCAATGCTAGAAAAAAAATCTCCCACCACAGCCCCATCTTAATTTGTCCTTGTTTAAGGCCTACAATGTGCAATAAGTGAAAATCATCTCTCGCTCTATCAACTCTGTCTAAAAGTAAAAATAAAATAAGAATTAAACTCAGAAGTAAAATCAGTATAAACATCATTAAAAGCACATCTGACATCTGTTGTAAGATCTTTTTTACTTTTTTGATGGTGGCAGCTAGCGGAAGGATTCCCAGGTTGGCAAATTCCTTAACTGCTTGGGTCTGAAACGCTAAAGACTCTTTGGGATCAATACGGACGGCAGCCAAATAACTTTTGGGGGCATCGTCTATCACTCCTTGAGGAAAAAGTATAAAAAAATTAGGATAAAAACTAAGCCAATCCACCTGTCTTATACTTGAGACCTGGGTCTTTATTTCCAAACCCTGTAAGTCAAAGAGTATCTGGTCGCCTAATTGAACTCCCACTCTCTGGGCATACCTTTGTTCTAAAGAAATAGGAATAGGCTTATCGCTTTCACTCATTTGATTCACAAACTCTCCCTGAATCACTCTTTCATAGGGATTGAGTTGGGAGCGGTAAGAAAAGTTAGCTCCGCGATTGCGAAATTGTAGTTTTTCCTGTTGCTGACGAGTTAAGTTTTTCTTTTTAAGGTCTTGCTCACTACCTATGGGCATGCCATTAATTGAGAGCATTTTCGCTCCTATCAGAGGTGATAAGTCTAAAACATCTCCCTGAAAATCATTAAGTACTAAGTGCTTAAGGCCTTCAAGTTGCTCTTCTTCAATCGAAAACAAGAAATGACTCGGTCCTTTAAATATTTTTTCTTCTGAGATCAGCTGAAAAAAAGTATTGGCAACTAATAAAAGTGTGATTGATAAAATAAGAGAAAAAACTAATGCTGATGAAGTTGTTAAACTCAGTGTCTTGCGCTGAATAATGGAGCGCAAACTTAATACCCAAAGACGTCTTAGGGGCCAGGCTAAAGGTAGAGATTTCAAAAATGCTTGCTGAATAAACCAAAAAAGCCCTAAGAGAATAGCAGACCACAAAGCGACAAACAAAAATAAAAAGATAAGAAAAAGACTACTGAGAAGATAGGATTGAGTTAAATGAAAGCTCATAGCCCAGAAAAGTAAGGCCAATGGGAAATATAATAATAAACCTTTGGCATTGATGGGAGTTGCCAATGAAAGTTGAGATAAAAGTTCTTGTGCCTGCTGCTTAATAATAACGCTTAAAACTGGTAAGAAGCTACAAAGAGTTGCCAGCACAGAGAAAGAACTCACTTTCAAACACGTCCATAATAAGATTGAAAGCTTTAAGTTTTCTAATCCGATTGCCACAAGTATTTTTTCAAACCACGGCAACTGAAAAAAAATGCTCAACAAAGCAACAAGCAAAAGGAAATAAAGTAAGCAAAGTATCAATTGTTGAAAAATAAAAAAAAGTAACAATTGCCCTTTCTTAAACCCCATGACTTTGAGCAATCCCCAAAAAGGACGATTTTGCAAGAGGTGAATTTGCTGTAAATAGCCAACACCCATCAAGGCCAAAAAAAGTGCTAACAGGGCCAAGATCCCCAGATAATCGGATAAAGTAATATAAAGTTGCTGAGACTGCTGTTCATCTTTTTGAGGTGTTTTAATCTTGACTGAAAAGTCCGAAATCTCCTCTCTCATTTTTTGGGCCATAGTTTCGACTTCAGAAGAGCTTAAGTCAGCTCGCAACTGATAATGCCACTGAGTAAAAAAAGTCGAACCCTTTTGTATAATCTGAGAGGACTTCAGATGATCTAAATTAAGATAGACCACAGGAAAAAAAGAAGCAAAGCCCGCAGCTAATGTGGACTCCTCCTCAATCAAGTCATCCACCACAAAAGTCGATTTGCCTATTGTAATCCGATCACCTATTGTAATATCCAGTTCTGCGGCAAGATTTTGATCCAACCAACAAATCAGCTCTGCACTTTGCAAAAAGGTCAATGAACTAGCTCCTTTTTTGCGAGTCTGCACCTGGCCATAAAAAGGATAACCTTGCCCCATCCATTGAGTTCTGATCAGTTTTGAATTTTGATTTTTCTCGACAGTGATTAAACTCAAACTACTCACGACTTGAGCTGACTGCACTAAACGGGTGCTCAGAAATTGCCTGGCCTGTTCTTGCACTTGATCAGAGATTTTTCCTCTAGCACTTAACTGTAAATCAGATCCCATGAGTTCTTTAGATGCCAACTCAATCTTATTCTCAATTGAGCTTTTATAGATCATAATCAGGCACAGACAAAACAAACCTAGCATCATCAAAGCGCAAGA
>SKGZ01000155.1 GCA_007117175.1 Bacteriovoracales bacterium
CATAATTAGTGTGACCTATTTTGACATTTAAGATTCGTGGAATCTTGAATTCTTCCTCAAATTTAGAAAGAGAACAATTCTTCTTTTGCACAATAACATCAAACTCTTGTGATTTTTGTATTTGCTCAACTTCATCTTCGGAGTTTGTGATTCTAATAATATTTCTTACTATAATAAGCTGTTTATCACCGATACTTCTTATTTCATCAACTTCATATTTAGAACTCATGCCCATTTCAGGATATGAAAACTCAGAACCATATGGAATTAAGTTATTTTTGATAAGAAAATTCCTAACAGAAACATTGGAAACCTTACAAGAGGCAAAAGAAAATGAAACAGAGACCCATAAGGATAAAATGGTTAAGATTAAGATTCTCATAAATTACCTTTCAAATGGTTTATTTTCAAACCTTGTTTATATTTTCCTAATTTTTTTGAGCATAACAGAAATTGTGCACGGAATCATTTGAATTAGAACTTATGTGTAAAAACTATAGGATTGGTGAGTGGTAGTATGACAAATATGAGAATTTATGGGGGCTAACGCCCCCAATTTGGCTATTTTTTAGTGAGTTTATAAGTGAATTTGGATAGGGAGGTGAGGCCTTGATTAACTTTTTCAAGGGCCTCTGTCTTGGTGGTTTTATAGATTTGTTTATAAGCTGTATTGCCAGCAATAGTTATGAATGCCAGATAAAATAATAATTCTCCAATTGCTTTCATTCGTTCTTCTCCTTTTCAATCTCCACCCAGATTTGCTTTAGTTCAGGATTACTTGTTGGATTAAAATCAGATTTGAATTTTCTTAAATTCCAATCAACTTGTCCGCGAGTGATTCCCATACTCTTGCCAATATCCCTGTAAGACATTTGATCAATCCAGCGTTTTTTTGCCAACTCCACTAAATCAATCCCATCTTTTTGCCATTTTACAGAGTACGTCTTTGTTATTACCAGAGGATTATCGTTATATTCCAATAAGTTAGATTGGTCTAACGAGTGTGCCTGTGGTTCTACCACTATACATTGTGGGGCACCATTAAGTGTAAAGAGAGGGAAACCTTCCACTTTTCTTTCTCCTAATGTAAAATATGTCGATGGATAAACCTGAAATTAAAAACTGGGTTTTTACACCGCATGCTGTTCAGAGAACTATTGAACGTAATGTTTCCATAATTGATGTTCAGGAGATCTTAGAACAACCAGATCTAGTCAAAGCGCAAGGCGCCAAGTTTATTCTGGCCAAGAAGATAACAGGTCGATCAGATAATATGATTGCTTGTGTTGTTCTAGAACGTCAAGAAAATGATCTATGGATTGTCATTACAGTCATGCATAACTTTAAGGAGAATTAGTATGAAACCTACCGTTTATATTGATGCCAAAAATGATTTTGCCTCAATTAAAATCAAAGAGGGTATTGAAGCTAAGTCTTATGAAAAAGATGGTTTTATATTTTGTGAAGATGAGAATGGTAACATTATCGAAATTCAAATATTAAGCCTTACTGATCTTGCTAAACTCAAAGATGTTGCTTAGAAAAGTAGTTTTTGATCTAATATGATGAGGTGTTTAAGTTGGCTTCCTAAAAAGAGTTAAAATATTGAGAGATAAACAAGTCGCATGAGTCAATTACTCGCTCTGATCTAAGAAAGTGATTCCAACTCTTAAGGAATTAATTTTTGCAAAAACTGGCCTTACTCTTACACGAATCAGTTGCCAAAACTACTGCCAAGCTCCTAAGTCAGGAAATAAAACATGGTGTTTTCGAAGGTACTCAGGTGATGTATAATTATCAATTCGAAATCCATCGAAAACCATGTCCCATAAATTTGATTCATACCACTCTGAGACTTCTCGATTAAGAACAGTGCTTCCGAATAATTTGAATAATTCGACCCCTTTTTTCTCTCCGTATAAATCAGGGTTTTTATCCATATCCCTCATGACAAGATGCCACTGTATTCGATGAGTATAATATCCATGAGATCCTCTTGCTGTAGCATTGATCCCAGTCACATCCCTAGTGACTAAAAAGATAGTATCATTAAACATCTTTCCAGCTCTTAACATTTTAAACCAATCTTCTTCTGAAAAATCTTTTTCTGAGAGTGCCAGAGCATTGTAGCGATCAGATTTGACAGGTGTAAAGCCATGTTTAGCCTCTCGGTTCATAAAAATTTCTAGCATTTGTTTTTCTTTTAAAATTTTTTTATCTTTATTTTTCAATGCTGCAAAGTCGACATCTACTAAATATGCTCTCACAACGACCTCATTCTCTAACTCTTGCATCCTTAAAAAAACACGATCCCAATCGATCAAAAAATTATAAATTGCACTGATATTTTTTAACTTCTTTTTATTTTGAACACTTGTCTCAATATCCGTTAAGTCTCTAGTAAGAAAATCTTTTAGCACAATATTTCTTTCTTCCACAATTTTTTGTGGACGCTGATAAATTGCTTCCGCTGATCCAGGCTCTAAAAGCTCTCGTGCTAACCTTAAAACGTCTACTTCATTTTCTATGAGATTAAAATATTTGGGATTTGTTTGATACAGCTTCAGAAGTCTCGTAATATCTTGAGCTGATGCTCGATCTAACGCCAAGGCAAAGAGAACACGATCATTTAAAGGAGACTCTAGGACTTTTTCGGCTAAAACATCCAGCTTTTTAGACTTTTTATTAAGGTGAGCGGTGAACTGCTTATTTGAATATAAAAAATAAGGGCAAGAATCAACAATTGATGCAAAAACTGAAAGAGTGCTAAGAAAATAGCTTAAAATTAAATAGATTAATAACCGACACATCATATATCTGTATCGGTTAATCTCTTTAGATTTTTAAAGACGAGAATACTTGAGCAACGCCGTTCGGCAGTCTCCGATAATACCGACAAGATCTTCACGATAGCTTTCAGAGATTAGATGAATTTGAAGAGCAAATCACACCTCGATTACCAGCAAAGCACAAGAAAATTAGATTGAGAAAGTACACCCCCGCGACCTCGTAAATTACTAGATTGACCTAGTGATTTACTAGGTGTATAATTTAGTAAAATGAAAAAATTAGTTCATTTGCCATTTATTACAAAGCTAGATCAAAATCTAATTAAATCTCCTAATTTTATCCAAATTATTATTGGACCTCGCCAGGTAGGAAAAACAACAAGTATCTTAGACTATCTCAAAAGAAAGCATCACAATAACTACCATTTTCACAGCGCAGACACTTTAAGTGGCAATATAAGCTGGGTGAGTCAAATCTGGCACCAAGCTCGAAATGAAAAAAAATTATTAGTCATCGATGAAGTTCAAAAAATTGAAAACTGGGCAGAAATTATTAAGAAATTATGGGATGAAGAGCAAAGAGAAAAAAAACCAATTCGCTGTGTTTTACTTGGCTCAAGCTCTCTTGACCTACAAGTTGGTCTGAGTGAAAGCTTAACCGGCCGCTTTCAACTCAATTTTGCCTACCAATGGAGCTTTGCTGAATCCAAAGAAGGATATGGGTTAAATTTTGAAGAATATCTAAAATTCGGAGGCTATCCAGCAAGCTACCAGTTAAGAGATGACCCTATCCAATGGCGTAGTTATATTCGTCACTCCATTTTAGATACTGTTATTGAAAAAGATATTTTAATCCATCATAAGGTCAAGTCTGCTGCATTATTCAGACAGGCGTTTGATTTATTAATTTCCTACCCTGCTCAAGAAATTAGCTTCACTAAACTTTTGGGGCAACTACAGAATAAGGGAAATACAGATTTAATTAAGGGGTATATTCAATTATTTGAAGGTGCTTTTTTGCTTAAAGCGTTGAATAAATTCTCTCTTAATCAACTCAGAAAAAGAAATTCCTCGCCAAAAATTCTACCTCTTTGCCCAGCATTCAGTTATGTCGCTGAAATGGAAGAGTACAATAGTGAAATGAAGGGACATGTCTTTGAATCCTTGGTGGGATCCATTTTACTGCGAACTGGTCTCGATTTATACTATTGGAGAGAGGGACAATATGAAGTTGACTTTGTCCTTAACTATGGGAAAAAAATTTGGGCCATTGAAGTCAAGTCAGGACGAAAACGAAAAATGCAAGGGCTCAATCAATTTATTAAAAAATTTCCAAATGCAATACCAGTTATTATTACTCTTGAAAATTACCATGAACTAGAAGCTCAACCACTTAAGTTGCTAAATCTAATTTAAGACAGTCATTTGAATTTTAGGGAATTAATTTTTGCAGGAAATGGCCTTGTAGCTGGGGAGATCTCACCGGACTTGGCCCCTTGGCGCGATTCATACGTCGCCTTCTTTTTTGCTCGAGTAAGAGATTAAAGCGATAGTAATTACGCAATGAACACATCTTCTGATTTTGCTGAATCTCATCTTTAAAGCCATAAATATTTTGCGAAGATCGAAAAATTCCTCTAAGATCGACCCCTTTCTTTTCTATAAAGTCATCCCAACTTAAAGATGGACCATCTAGATAGAACTGCATTTGCACATTTTGGCAAAGAGATTGAAGTTCTTTCATCTGAGAAGTATCACTCTCATCTACAAAGGGTAG
>SKGZ01000250.1 GCA_007117175.1 Bacteriovoracales bacterium
AGTAAAACTCTGCTTTCACTGCCAAGATCACAGCTAAAAATCCACAACCTATATTCAATGCGGTAAAAATATTAGGTAAAAAAAATGCTACTTTCTTATGATCTGTTTTCATAGTATTGGAGTTCATTCTAACTTAATTACTTAAGTATTTGAATTCAATAATCCGTGCTGCAAGCCAGCATATCCTGTTACAGCTAATCGCTGCTAATCACTGAATTAGAAAGATAGCTAAAAAAAGTCATAGGCTAAGCATTTACTAGAGCTTAGCCTTGCACCATCGACTCCACACCTGTCCAATAGGTAGTGTACAAAATCTTGTAATCCCAATCACCTACGTGCACTCAAAAGTTCAAAAAATGGCGGAGACGGCTCGGCCTGAACCCTTTTATTTTTACACCATATTGATTATTTATCGCAAATTTGCTATATTGAAACCGAGGACATTTTTGATATGGAAGTTAAATATTTTGACCAAGTGGCAAAAACTCTTAGTAAAGAAACAAAAGAGATTCGTAAGGACATTAGCGATATCCTTGGCAAGCTCGAACTAGGCTTAACCCTTGGACTGCCTCATGTTAGACAGCTGCCCAGTATTCATTCAGGAATTTTTGAAATAAGAGTGAAGGAGATTAAATAATGGAAAAAATTAAATCGAGCAAAAACGTAAAGGCTTTTTCTAAGGAAATTTTGGGTATTGACGAATATGATCGCTGGCTTATTAGAACTAAAAATAAGATTATCGCATCAATTATTAAAGCCAGAAAAAAAGAAGCTATTTCTCAAAAAGATCTTGCAAAAATGCTTAACACCACTCAGTCTGTTATCAGCAGAATTGAAGCAGGCACAAGCAAGCATGCAACTTTAGACTATCTAATGAAGGTGGCTAGCGTTTTGGGCATTTCATCAAATGTTACGCTTAAAAAAGCAGCTTAGTTTTTTTCCAGTTTCTTGTAGACAAATTCCAACTACTTTCATTTTACAAGTACTTGACTGTAATTTGACAATTGTTTAAACATTGTGTATACTTTATCTAGGGGTATGTTATGACAAGCAAACTACAGAAATGGGGAAATTCACTCGGTGTTCGTATCCCTAAATCCATCATTGAAAAAGTCGATCTTGCTGAAAACGATGAACTCATTATTGAGCAACAGGACGGGAAGATTGTGATATTTCCCGTTAAGAAAAAGCTTTCTCTTCATGAATTAATGGATAAGGTGACACCTTCAAATCTCCATAATGAAGATGACTTTAAGACTGAAGGTAATGAGGTTTGGTAGTGTCGTATGTTCCTGATCGCGGCGATATTGTGTGGTTAAATTTTACTCCGCAGGCGGGACACGAACAGCGTGGCACAAGACCGGCTATCATTATTTCTCCTAAAATCTATAATAAAAAAACAAAGTTGGCACTCTGTTGTCCAATTACTTCAAACATCAAGGGTTATCCATTCGAGGTCATGGTCAAAGGTAAGAAGATTGATGGTGTGATTTTGTCAGATCATTTAAAAAATTTAGACTGGAAGGCAAGAGAGATTAAGTTTATTGAAAAAGCATCCTCATTAATCCTAGCTGAATGTATTGAAAAAATTTCTACACTTATCATTGATTAGAATTTCGTATTTTATATCTTTTCAACGAAACCTGACTACTATTTCTTAGTGCAACTAAATCCTCTCAGTGGCAATAAGCGTGGCACCGGGGCTCAGATCAAGTGAAACACTCTTTGGAATATCCATCAAGAGATAACCTCCCCCGGGCATGACTCCAATCGCTGCCCCCACTTCGATACGATCACCGGGTAAAAGCTCAGTAGAAAATTGGCCGCCCAGCCAACAGGGATAGAGACGAAGGGTTAGATAATGCTGCTGATCATTAATCAGCGTCAGCTTATAGTGAAAGTAATGATCCAGATTTTTCCTTAGTTTTTTGGAGGAAAAGTGCTTGAGAAAGCGCTTGCCGGGAAAAACCTCCAATTGATGAAAACTCACAGTACAGGGAGCGTAAAGCCCAAGTTGATCAAAGAAACCCTGGCGAATCAAAAGTCTTTTTTTCTCATAAGAGCACAGCAAACCACTGACTGGACTGACCCAGCGCTGACCTTTGAGAATCTGGGTATTCAAATGGCGAACTGTTTTCTTGCGAAAATAGTAAAACAGAGCAAAGCTTACTAGCGCTGGGATCAGCTTATAAAGCCATGACAAAGAGAGTAATCCCAATAAGGAAACAAGTATCAGCGCTAGCCGTATTTTTAAGGATAAAAAGCTATGCCCCATTGGTTTTAAACTCGTTTTGAATACTTCTAAAGTAAAAAATTTCTTCTCGTCTTTGTTTTTGAATCACTTGAAAGCAAAGTTCAATCAGTTTTTCATTAAAGAGCTGTGAAGTAAAATGAATAGTCTTGCCAGCTTTTCTGATAGGATCTTCAATAGTTTTCACAGAGTCTTCACTATAGCTATAAACATTTTGCGGTAATTGTTCTAACCAACTTTGATCTTTGAGTGAGTAGAGTTGTGTTTGATTATTTTTTCCAGCAATAAAAATTTGTCCTTTAAAGCCATTGCAAACCCAGGCCTGGCAATCAGCAATCAAATCAAAAGGCCACTGATGATGGTAGAAAGAGTAATGAGTCAAACCTAAATGAGAGAGGGTTTGAGCAAGGCCTTCTGCCACACGCAGTCCGGTGTAAAAACCAGGGCCAGCAATGGTAATCAGAGTTTTAACCTGTGAAAGCTTAAGATCAAATTCTTTTAGTTGCTGATAAAGACTGTGATGAATAAGATCAGAAGACTGGATGACTCCCAGGTTCTGAATTTGATATTGATCATCAGCAAGGTAGAGTGCGTGGGTCGAGTCATAGGCTGTGTCTAAAAAAAGAAAGGGTAATTGCTCTTTTTTAAAAGAATCTTTTAATATCATTGAAAAGGGCCAAACTAATAAGTGCAAGTAATAAACTAAAACCAACTCTTTGGGCAAACTCCAATGAGCGGCGATTAAGAGGTCGTCTTTTAATAGCTTCCATTGCAAGAAAGACAATATGTCCCCCATCCAGTATAGGGATAGGAAAGAGATTGATTAGACCTAAGTTAATGGACATTAAGGCCATAATTTTAAAAAAGTAGGAAGCCGAGATACTCAGTGAATCAGAGGCAACCTTGGCAATGGCCACTGGGCCACCAATGGAGTCGATGGGAATTTGCGCAGTAAAAAGCTTTTTAAAGCCAACTAGAGTGGCCATCATGGCATCGATGGTCTTATGGTAGGCAAAGGGCAAGCTTTGCATAAAGCCTAAGGCCACTGTGTCCACAATATTGGGTTGATAGAATTCAAAAGAGCTCTGCACTCCAATGGCATAGTAAGAATCCTCGCCTGCTGAAATCAATTTTGGAGTAAGCTCGGTTTGAAATTCTTCAGCTCCACGGCGATAACTCAAGATCATTGGTTGATCCTTATTTTGCTGAACATAATCGCGCAATTGAGCAAAACGCTGCATTGGCTGGCCATTAATCGCTGTTAACACATCACCTTTTTGCAACTTCGATTGAGCAGCCGCACTATTCATCATGATATTATCCACTACCATCTCAGGCAGGTGATAACCCATTTGATCAATTTGCTGATAGGGCTCATCTGTGAGTTCAATCGTCTCAATCAATTTCTCATCTGCATCAAAAAGATGAATAAAAGCTCCCGGTAGAATCAAACTCTCCAAAGGAAGGTTTTGTCTCATTTCTAAGTTACTATTTTCAGAAATGAGCAATTTTTGATCTCCCTTAATGAGAAATGGTTTTGAGAGTGCCACTACATCTTGAGACAGTTTCTTGATAAATTCTTCTACTGCCAAATTTAATTCAATGGTGTGAATCTCTTCACGTCGAGAGACTTTAATGGTTTCAATTTGATCTTTGACCAAGATAAGATCTTCAATACTACTGATGGCAATGTTATTAACCGCCATCAGGCGATCCCCTGGACGAATTCCAGCTTGACTCAGATAGGACTCAGAGCTGTAATTGGCAAAGCGAACTTCTGGAACCTTTTCACCTGTTTGCAATAATCCCCAGTAAATCACAAAGGCCATAATAAAATTAGCTAATGGTCCACCAAAGACAATCCAAAAACGTTGCCAGACTGGTTTGTGATTATAGGCTTGATTGCGCTCAGCCTCTGGCACTTCATCACGAGTAAAGGGATTATCCCCATACATCTTCACATAGCCACCCAATGGGATCAGTGAAACTGCGTAGGTGGTATCCCCTCTTTTAAAAGTAAAAAGTTTCTTTCCAAAGCCAATGGAGAATGTTTCAACTCTCACACCAAAGAGACGAGCAAAGAGAAAATGCCCTAATTCATGAAAAAAAACTAAAGGGCCTAAAAATAAGATAAAGACAATTATAGTATAGAGAAGACCCATGATTTTTAATCCTTCTTTAGAAAGTAATATAACCAATTAAAACTAAGTACTGATAAATTGGCGCTACAAAAAAATGACTGTCTACTCTATCATACACCCCCCCATGACCTGGGATCAATGATGAGCTATCTTTAAGACGAAATTTCCGC
>SKGZ01000239.1 GCA_007117175.1 Bacteriovoracales bacterium
CGGATGGCAAGGGGTGATTTCTCCTGAATAAGACTATAAAATGGTACAATAAACATCCCACCTCCTAAAGAGAGTAAGATCAAACTAAGACAAACTAGACTAAAAAACTGAGGGACAAATTGTCCCACCAGCGCCAATAATAAAATTCCTAGGCTCATCATCCAAGAGCCGGCACTGACAATTTTCTTTCGTGAAAATACTTCCACCAAGCGAGCGCAAAAAAAAGACCCAATGCCAACTCCAATACTAAAAAGAGTCAAAAGTAAAGTGGCCATTAATTCTGAGCCCTCAATCACTTCTCTGACAAAGGGAGCAAATAAGGCCAGAAGGAGTGAGCCAATTAACCAAAACCAAGAAATAAAAAACAAGGGACGCATTAAAGTCAAGTGAGTGCGAAAGAAGATCAGTATGTTAGACTTGTGAACTTTAATCTGATGAGCAGGGTGATCCTTCAGCGGAAAGCTGGCGATGAACCCTAGAACTGAAAAAAGTATTAACCCTATGCCTACTTCCCAGCTGGCACTAGTTAAACTCACCAATAAACCGCCAGTGAGTGTGCCCAGTAAAATGGACAAAAAAGTTCCCATTTGAATCCAACCATTGGCCTTTAAAAGATGCTGCTCACTGACTAATTCAGGTAAAATACTATATTTTAAAGGACCAAACAAAGTGGATTGAGTGCCCATTAAAAATAAGGTCAATAATAAGATCGGTAGACTGTGCATGAAAAAACCAAGAGAGGCCAGCAAGCAAACAAAAATTTCCACAGCCTTGACCAGATAAATTAAATAGCCTTTAGAGTACTGATCAGCAATGGCACCACTCAGTGTTGAAAAAAGAAAAAATGGTAAAATAAAGACCGCACCACTCAAGGAGACTAAAGCTGCAGAATTAAGGCCCCATAGACTCCATGATTTGAAAGTAATCAACAAAATAAGAGCATTGCGAAAAATATTATCGTTATAAGCGCCAAGATTCTGGACTATAAAGTAAGAGTAAAATTTTTGATCAAACATTAACCTTAGTGTAATCGACGTCGAGTATAACTGCGAGGTTTTCTCCCATAAGATCTGCTCCTCGGCTTATATTCTTTTTTTTCTGGTCTTGGCTTTTGAAATGTCATGGTTTCGTCGCAAAGATTAAGACTGCTCTTAAGTCTAAGATTGTAGATCAAACTATAGAGCTGATCTCTTTCTAATCCATGCAGTACCTGGTCCATTTTCACCAAAAGATCTGGTGAAAGATCACCGACTTGTTCTGAGCACAAGTTTTCCAACTGTCTTTGCATTAACTTCTCATTCACTTTCCGACCATCAGGAATCTTTTTTTCGATAAGCTCAACTTTGGAAGTATGCTGAATTTTACGCAGCCTAGGAATATCCGCAGATGAAACCAAACTCATGGCCTTCCCCTTAAGTCCATTCCTACCTGTTCGACCAATACGGTGAGTATAGCTCTCGAGATCATTAGGTAAATTATAATTAAAAACATGAGTGAGATTTTCAATATCAATTCCTCTGGCAGCAACATCAGTACAAACCATTAACTGAACTTGCTTTTTGCGAAAACGCTTCATGGCCACGTCTCTTTGAGCCTGAGTTAAATCTCCGTTGAGGACTTCAACTGCCAAGTTTTTAGACTGCAGAAACTGAGCAACTCCTACAGTTTCCAGTTTGGTCTGACAGAAAATAAGTCCATAAACTGAGGACTCATTAAGAATAAGTCTCAAAAGTGCTTCTCGACGCTGAGAACCCTGCACAAAGTAATAAGTCTGCTCAATATCTTTTTTATGATCCAGACCACCTTCAACTTGCAAGAACTCTGGTTGATTAAATTCCTGTTTGATTAATCGTTTAATGCCAGTAGACATAGTCGCCGAAAACATCCACAACTGAGGTTTTTGAGCAAAGTGAGTAAAGATACTCTTAACATCTTCCAAAAAACCCATATTTAACATTTCATCTGCTTCATCCAAAATGCAGAATTTCACCTGACTGAGTTTTAAAACCTTGCGATCAATCAAATCCAAAATTCGCCCGGGTGTTCCAACTACAATTTGCGGCTTACCTTGATTAAGACTTCTAATTTGACCAGGATAGGGAACTCCGCCATAAACTAAAGCTGATCGCAATTTGGTGTGGGTTGAGATCTTAGAAATCTCCCCTCCCACTTGATAGGCTAATTCCCGGGTAGGAGTTAAAATCAAGGCCTGAATAGCGGAACTACTGGCATCTAATTGGGATAATAAAGGGATGACAAAAGCAGCTGTTTTGCCTGTTCCCGTTTGCGCTAATCCAATTTTATCATGATTGCCACTACTCAGTGCTGGTATGGCCAAGGCCTGAATAGGTGTGGGTTGAGTATATCCCTGATCTTGCACTCCACGGGCAATAAGCGGTGGTAAATTAAACTCTTCGAATGTCTGTAACACAATAATCCCCTTCTCTAGTGCTGTGATGATACAAAGCAAGACAACATACACTAGTTTTCTCCAAAGTGCTAATCAACTCTGTAAAAATAACAATGGCTAAGCAACTGAAATATAAAGAAAGACAGAGTACGATCGTCAGCTACCCATAAAAAATCTAACATCTCAGCAATCAGAGAATACAAATAGCGAGTAAAGAGAGATCATTTTACTTAAGGAATTTTTTTTTAGTGACACTGGCACAAGGAGGGCCCTCATGAAATTCTTACTCGCGCTTAGTATCTTATTATTTGCAGTTCAATTTTCTTTTTCCTGCACCGAGGGAGAAGGCTTAGTTGAAGAAAATGATCTGTATATCTCCGCAACCGACAAGAGTGGTAAAACAGGTGGCATTAGCCAAGAGCGATTTGACTCCGTAATTGAAAAGCTAACTGAACTTTATGAGCCTATCGTTGCTCAGGCAGGCGGCCAATTAGTAGTTCGCGCTAATTGGACTGATGGAACAGTCAATGCCTATGCCCAAAGGATCGGCAGCAGCTGGATTGTGCAAATGTTTGGAGGCTTGGCCAGACACTCAACCATCACAGAAGATGGTTTTGCCCTTGTCATGTGTCATGAATTAGGTCACCACCTAGGGGGAACCCCCATTAAAAGAGGTAGCTTTTGGGCCAGTAACGAAGGGCAATCTGATTACTTTGCCACTCTCAAATGCCTGAGAAAATACTTTGAAAACGATGAGCAGCACGATGAAATAGTTTCCAAATTAGAGGCTCCAGAAGAAGTTGTGCAAACTTGCCATCAGCAGTGGAGTTCAGAACTAGATCGCGGCATTTGCATCAGAGGCTCAATGGCCGGATTCTCAGTGGCCAGACTCTTTCAAGCACTTCGCCGTCAAACGAGAGAACCTGCTTTTACTAGCCCTGATCCCACAGTTGTGACTCGTATTGATGATAATCACCCCGCAACTCAATGTCGCCTAGACACTTATTATCAAGGTGCTCTTTGTACTGTTGATCACACCATTGATGTTTCTAATGAAGATGAAGTCCAGGGAACCTGCCATCAGGTCAATCATTTTGATATGGGATTGCGCCCCCTTTGCTGGTTCAAGCCTACTATTGACTCAAATGAACCGGACAATCCTGAGCTTGCCAAACTCTAATCTATTATCTTTTTGATACTCAAAAGCCTACTGCCAAGTAGGCTTTTTTTTTGACTTTTTTTAGCCCCTTGCTCTAACATCAAAGCATGAAACTCTTCTTCTTGCTCTTACTACCCTTGCAGATCTATGCTCACACCCAAGTGGCCTTTATTGAGATGTATGATCGTAGTGGCAACCTGATTATACTAGAACCTGGCGGTCGCTATGCTCACACGGCCATTTCCTATCAAGGACTATGGCTACAGGCCCATCCCTGGCGGGGTGTGGAATTGGTTGCTAAAAATATTATTGAGCAGATGGGAATCATTGCTGAAGTCATTGACCTGCCTGAGACCACCCTTGAGCCCCAGCAAGTGGAACAAATGATTGGTCTGCCCTTTGATCGGCAATATCTTTGGGATGACGAAAAAATTTATTGCTCAGAACTAGTGGGAAAATTATTAGATCTTGAAACGAATCCTATGTTTTTTGATCCTCAAATCTGGCCTGCAGAATTCCAGCACTTTAATGGAAAACCTGGGCTATCCCCTGACGCTGCTTATTGGCAGGTGCTCAATCTTTCTCAACAGCAAAACCAGCTTCATTCCAAGCAATCATTCCACCCTGCAGATTAAAAACATTGGTATGGCCCATTTCCATGGCTAATTCTGTGGCCTTAGCAGATCTTGCACCAGAACGACAAATAAAAACCATTTTTTGGTTTTTATTTGATTGGGCCTCTAGAAACTCCATTAACTCAGGTCCCAAAGTTTTAAGTTGAGCATTCTCAATGTGTCCCAGCTCTGCATTAAATTCATCCTCACGCCTGACATCAATCAGCTGATAATCTTTTAGATCCTGGGCCTGTTGCACAATAAGGGTGGGAATATTATCAATTTCAATCATTTTTGCCATAGTGGTTACCTCCTAAGAAAAAAAAGGCCCAAGATAAACTTAGGCCC
>SKGZ01000019.1 GCA_007117175.1 Bacteriovoracales bacterium
GAACTATAAACTTCTAAACCTCTATGCCAATTATTGCGTGGGGCCATCATCGCGATCCGATGAAATCCAAGCTCCGCTTTATCAATTGTGGCCCTACTTAAGACACCCAACTCTCCTTGGGCAACATCACTTCGATTACGGCCTTGTCTGACATACTCACAGCTTAAGATTGGTTGCCTTTGAGTACTGATTAGCTTTTCACTACCATCGACAATTTCTAAAACCGCTAAATCAAAGATATTCCGATCATAGAACATATTATTTGAGTCTCTCATATTCGGATCTGCTGTTTGGCAAGAAAAATTATGACGATGGACACGAACTTTTAATTGCTGATCAAATTCTTGCTGCGACGTAAGGCCTGTGACTTGTAAATCAGCTCTGACTCTTCGCCGATTAGGATAATCACAAAAGCAGCTAGCAGAAGTAAGAATCTTACCTTCA
This sequence comes from Bacteriovoracales bacterium, assembly GCA_007117175.1. Lineage (GTDB taxonomy): Bacteria > Bdellovibrionota > Bacteriovoracia > Bacteriovoracales > Bacteriovoracaceae > SKGZ01. The sequence goes on from SKGZ01000019.1 coordinate 445, forward strand.
ACCAATAGACCTTGGCATTGTTTTTGATTACGACTTTCCTTGAACTTAATCACCACATCATCTTGGATCTCAGTTTGCACAAAACTTGCTCCATAGGATGAAAGTGCGGTGAAAGCACAAAGGGTTAGGGTTGATAATAAACTTGGGGGTGTCATTTTTTTTGTTGTTTTCATGCTCTCATTTTAACTGAAATAAGAACGCAAACAACTTGCATAGAAAGTTCTTACAATCTGTCTAAATTATTGACACTTTTGAGCTCTCAACTCTTTCAATCCCTCTTCAATAGTCAGCGCTGGTTTAAAATCAAAGTCGTCTTTGGCCTGTTGGTGAGAAAAGTAATGAGAGGTTCCAAGTTGAAGAGCCGCAAAACGAGTCATCGGAGGCTCCCATTGGCGAGGTAAAAAAAAGTAAATGCATTCAAAGAGAAAACCTAAAGCGTATGCAAGTGAAGTCCCAATCTGACGTTTGGGTTGGTAGTCAATGCCTTGGGTGGCCAATAAGTCTTTAATAAAAGGCCAGAGCAAAACCGGGCGTTCTTGTCCTATAAAATAGGCTTTCCCGTGAAGACTGTCGGGGTGACTACAAATTTTTTGCAAGCATTGCAAATGGGCCTGCGCAGCTGTTTTCACGTGGGTGATATCAACTTTATTCAGGGCATTGCCAATTTGAGGTAGGCGTCCTGCTTTGGCCTTTGCTAAAAGACGTGGCAAAATATGTGGATCCCCTTGGCCCCATATTAAATGGGGTCTAAGGCTAACACAGCAAATTCTCTTTTCCCGTAAGACGGCCTTTTCCGCAAGCATCTTGGTTTGAGCATAGTGTGTTAAAAATTTTTGAGGATAGCTCATACTTTCATCGCCATTTTCAATGGCATTTTGTCCGAAAACCACACTCGGAGTTGAGGTATAAACAAAGGCCTTTACTTGTTTTTGGGCAGAGACTTTTAATAATTGCTCAGTGGCATGAGTGTTAATCTTTTTATAATCCTGATAACTTCCCCAAATTCCTGCTTTAGCAGCAGTATGAATCACCGCTTGAAAATCTAAGGCCAGCAGATCATCTTCAGAACAAGAGCTTAAATCCATGGACTGAAAATAAAAGTTGGGATGATCAAATGCAACGGCACTACGAGAAATGGCCAGCACTTGATAATTCTCTTTTAATAGCAGGGAGATAATTTCTTTTCCTAAAAATCCACTGCCCCCAGTGACTAAAACTTTCATTGAGACTGGGCCCATTCTGAGAGTTTTTCACGATCAATTTTAATATTATGTCTAGCATCTACCGGAAAACTGGGGTGTAAAAAGAAATCTTTAATGGCCTTTGTGTGATTATGATCTTTGGCAATATTGAGTAACTCAGCAAGAAAGTCTTCCCACTCCCCTGCAGGCAAATCAGTTAAATGATCAACTCTTTCAATAACTACAGCAGGTCGATCTGAGAGCTTGACTAAAGCAGAACGAAAGACTGCTGGGTGTTCATTAAAAATAGCTTCCACTTGGGCACTATAATAGAGCTGATGATTCAATTCGAAACAATGATTTTTCCTACCATAAAACCAAAGCCTGCCGTATTCATCTAATTTTCCCACGTCACCCATTTTGTGCCATGTCTGCCCCTGTTGATCTTTAAAGCGAACCTTGCAGCTAGCCTCTTCATTTTCAAAATAACCTAAGGTCACAGTGTCACTTTTCACTGCAATCTCTGCATCTGCTAAAATTTGAATTTGTACATTAGGAGCAGGATACCCCACACAAACCCCCAATCCTTTTTGAGTGAGACTGGCAGTTTCTTGTAAAATGGTGGTGGAGCTAATGCAACTCACAGGTAAGCATTCAGTGGCACCATAAGGGGTATAGAGCTTCCCATGTGGTAAAATTTTTTGAAAACGCTGATGCAATGAGACACTCACAGGAGCACCGAAGACGATTAAACAACGCAAAGAAGGTAAAGTGATTTTCTTTCTTTCACAGTAGTCAGCAACCTTCATAAAGATTGCAGGAGAACCAGCGGCAAAGGTGACTTGATGGGAAATCATTTCCTTGACTAAGGTTTTGCCATCGCATTGAGCAGGAGCGGAAGCGTCTAGATTAGGAATACAGTTTTTCATCCCTAAGCTTAAAGTAAAAAGAGAAAAGAGCGGGAAACAGGGATAATCTATTTCCATGGGATTGAGCTCAAACATTTGCTTGAGTTTTAAGGCCTGTCGATAAAAAATCTCCTGAGTGTAAAGAACACCTTTAGGTGTTCCTGTGCCCCCTGAAGTAAATAAAATAGCTCCTAATTGCTGCGGATTCACTGAGACGCTTTGAATATCGGGATGAGAAGAAACTTGCAATGAGCGTTTTTCAAAAGAAATGGCATTCAAGGCCCTGCCGTCAATGACAAAGCTCTTTTCAATACTTTTAAAGTAACGAGACTTAAAGGCCTTTAAATGGTGAATCTTTGCAATCCCAATCAAATACTTTGCTTTCACTTTTTCAATGCAGTTCAGAAGATTATCCACCCCCATTCCAGGATCAATCAGAACCGGCACCGCTGCTATTTTAAAAAGAGCAAACACTATTGAAGAAAAGTGAAATGAAGGAGGAATAAAGACTAAAACTCGATCTCCTGCAGAGATCCCTTCAGCAACCATAGTTTTGGCATAAAGTTGTATACGAGAGTGCAGTTCATAAAAGCTAAGATACTCATACTTTTGATGGAAGGGGTTAATATAATTGAGCCAGCTTTTGCGTGGAGCGACCAAAGCGATCTCATCTGCTCTTAACTCAGCATGCTTTTCAATCATATCGCAAAGATTCAACCAAGCCTCCCCAGCCATTTCTCTAGGAGTTCTAAGCATTGTTGCTTTTCATCTTCCCAAACAAAATGACCAGCATGAGCAAATAGATGTTTTTCGCAGCTAGGAAAATACTCACAAAAACGTTGGTAAAATGTCTGGTCAAAGCAAAAATCCTTACCTCCCCATAAAAGTAAAACTGGCACCTTTAAACTTTGCACTTGTTTTGAAAGTTTATCCAGCAAGGAGTAGTTCTCGTCTTCACTCTTAAGGGGTATATCCAAAATAAACTTCTTAACTCCTTCGCGACAATCTTTTCTTTGATAGGGATAGAGATACCAATATTTAAGATCACGACCTAAAGGTTTAGTGGTTGCCATAACGGTGGCAGCTCTTGCAAAGAGGTTAAGCCTGCCCACTAGCAAATGATTGAGAAAGCGTAGCCGACATAACCAAATTCGCCAAGGGATATTAGGACTCAAAAAGACAGCAGTGTTACTCACGACAAGTCCTTTAAGCAACCCTTTTCTTTGCAAGCAAGCTCCTAGGCCAATTGGCCCTCCCCAGTCATGAACTACTAAAATCACTTTTTTTAATTGCAAGTGATCAATTAACTGAACAAGATTTTGTTGGTGTTCTGCTAAGCTAGGTTGATAGTCTGGGTCATTTTCTGAAAGTCCATGCCCAAGGTGGTCCATAGCAATCACACGCATTTGACTTTGAAACTTTTGAATGACATGTCTGTAAAGAAAAGACCATGAAGGATTACCATGAACAAGTAACAAGGCCTCATCTTGGCGAGGACCTTGATCGATATAATGATAATAATGACCACTTTTGAGCTTAAGGTAGCATGACTGGAAGGGATAATACTTTTGTAATTGAGAATACTGGTAATCTGAAAGCTGTTTTAATGCCATTCGAGCCCCGCAATGGTACAATTTAACCCGCTACCTATGCCCAACGCTAAAGATCGTTGACCAGGTTGATTCAATTTTTTTTCTAAGTAATGGGATATGGCCAAAATAATGGCCGCAGGTCCAGTATTGCCATAGTAAGGATAAAGTTTTTGATCTTTATCTAGATCAAGTCCAAGGGCCTTAAAAATTTCAAACTGATGAGCTTTTCCAACTTGATGAGAAAAAACACTATGATAATTTTCAAAATCAGAATGAATATTGATAAATTGATCATAGGTTTTCTTGGCCAAAGTCACTCCCTGTCTTAATAATTCTTCAGAGTTTGTGTTCATCTGCATACTCTTTAAGTCACCACTGCCATGAC
>SKGZ01000236.1 GCA_007117175.1 Bacteriovoracales bacterium
AAAATGGAGACTTACTGGAAAGAGTGAGTCAGATCAGGAAGCAGTTTGTTTTAGACTGGGGAGTCATTGTTCCATCAATTAGGATAAAGGATAATCTTGAGTTGAAATCTGGAGGTTATAATATCAAAATTAATGGCGTTGAAGTGGCAAGAGGTGAGCTAATCGCAGATCACTACTTGGCAATGGATCCCGGAACAGTCATAGAGCCGATTGATGGGATTGAAACGAAAGAGCCTGTCTTTGGCTTGCCGGCAGTCTGGATAACGGATTCTCTCAAGGATGATGCCCAGTATAACGGCTATACTGTAGTAGATATTTCAACCATTATTGCAACACATCTTACCGAATTAATTCGAGCAAATCTACACGAGTTATTTGGTAGAGAAGACTTAGTGAAAGTATTAGAGAATTGTAAAAAAGATGCACCTAAAGTTGTTGAAGATCTTATTCCTGACATTTTACCTTTTGGAACAGTGCTGCAGGTTCTGAAGGCGCTCTTGAAAGAAGGAGTACCCATTCGTGATATGAGAACAATTTTAGAGTCTTTGGCAGAGCACGGAATAAGTATTAAGGATGCAGGTCGATTGACTGAGCTTGCAAGACAATCGCTTTATAGAACAATTACCGAGAGGCTGAAAAACCAGGATGGACTTATCCCTCTTTTTGCCCTTGACCGAAGTCTTGAAGAATCTATGATTCAAAGTCTGATGGAGACGTCATCTGGAGTAGAGTTAAACCTAGACACACAAGTGACCCAAGGCTTACTTTCTTCCCTTAATGAAAAAATTCAAGAGGCGACTAATATGGGTGAAAAGATGGTAGTACTTTGCTCCCCCATGATACGAAGACATTTTAAAAAGTTAACAGAAAAGTTCATCCCTAATTTGGTAGTGGTGAGTCATAATGAATTAAGTCCAGAGGTTGAGATTAAATCTTTGGGAACAGTGAGGGTGTAATATGCAGGTGAAAAAATTTGAAGCCGAGACACTAGATCAAGCTTTAAAAGCTGTCAAAGAAGAGCTTGGGAGTGAGGCAATTATTTTGAAAACAACGACCCATAAGGGATTAGGGGGAATGCTAAAGAAAAAAATTGAAGTGACTGCTGCTATCAGCAAACCAAATAATGCCAAAGAGAATTCAGGGTATGCCAACCTCGGTCTAAATCGTTCCTTGCAAAAACCAACTCAAATTAATGAAAGTCATTCAAAGTCTTGGGACTCTGAACTTGATTCATTCCTGTCCTCAAAACAGACTGGATCTAGCAACAAAAATACCACCCAACAACAAGAAATACCCGTGAGAGAATCTTTCTATGATACAGATGAACTTAACTTGCTGAAGAAGAAGAATGAATTACTTGAGCAAAAAGTGAATCAAAGCAATGAGAATTATCAAGAGCTAAAGGCGAAATACCAAGAGCTAGAATCATTTTTAAGCCTCCATACTCTAGATGAACAAAAACAGTCTGCCCTAGGAAGACTGAGAACAACTCTTAAAACTCTTGATCTTGACGAAATTATTATCAAAAAAATTATAGATAAAGCTCAGCTTGATTTTAAAGATGATCAATTACAAAACGACGATTTAATCTGCGATTATGCCTTGAGTTTTTTAGAGAAAATGATTCATATCAGAGAGGATGTTAAGCAAGTTCCCGTGACAGTGTTGATCTCAGAAGGTTCTTGTGGGCAATCATCGCTTGCATGTAAGTTGGCAGCAAAGTCAGATAAGAAAATGGCAATTGTTAAGTTAGCGGCTAAAAATCTTGAGCAATTTGATATAGCTGGAGACTTTTTACAAATTGACATCACAACAGCTAACAAAGTTCAGGAAGCTCTCCTCTTAATTCAAGAAAAAATAAAAACAGGTTTCTCTGTCATTCTCGACTTTGATACCTCTTCTTTTAATTCAGATGACGTACAAACTGCAATTAATTCTCTGGTCCGTTTCTATGATGACATAGATGTTCAATTAGTGATTTCAGCGATTCACTCTCAACTTTATAACCGCAACTTAATTGGTAAATACTATAGATGGATAGATGGTGTAAATGTGAATTATTTAGATCGATGTCTTAGCGTAGGAGAGCTTTTAAGTTGCCACTATGCTTATCGTAAAATCCCACTTTGCTTTTTTGGTGTTGGTGCCAATATTTCCAGAGATTTTCAAAGTGCAAGTGGAGATTTCTTAATTAAAAAATTACTCAGCTAAAGGCTTAAAGAATGAAGAAGAATGTTTCAGATTGGCTAATTCAATTTAATCGTAAGAAGAATCATGGATGTACCACTGTCAGTATCTGCTCTGGTAAGGGGGGAGTCGGAAAAACTTCAATTTGTTTACGAATGGCAAGAGAGCTTGCTGAATCTGGATATAAAACACTTGTTGTCGACTGTGATTATAATTTATCGAATATTTCTTTGAAGCTTGGACTTAATTTTCAATCCAAGTTTTCCTCTTACTTAGAAAATCAGATAAGTCTATCTGATTGTTTATTAAGGGTTGAGAATTTTTGGATTCTTCCGACCTGCAACGGTGATTGGAGTATTTTTGATCAGCATAAGAGGGTTAACACAGAACTTATTAAGATATTAGATATTCTCGAGGCAGAATATGATTTTATTCTATTAGATTGCCCTGCGGGCATCCACAAAGAAAATGTCAACTTATTTGCCTATGGACAACAGCAAATTGTAGTACTGACACCTGATAGAAGTTCTCTTGCAGATGCTTATTCAATGATTAAAATTCTTAATCAAAGATATGGTATAAGTAAGATACATATTTGTATCAATCAAGTGCAAGATTCAATACAAGGTAAAAGAGTACTTCATTCAATTGACTCTACTGTGCAAAGGTTCTTGAGCTGCCAACTCAATCTCCTTGGAACTCTTCCCAAGGTCAATTATCGAGCTGAATTCTTCGATCTGGAATTCATTTTTAGGGAAAATAATACCATTTATAATAATTTTCTCAAAATTAGAGAGAATTTTATCGATGCAGTCAATACGTTCCATCTGGATTTTGCCAGAGAGGTAGATTGCGAAAAACAGTTTATCAATTTATGAATGAATCAGGCCTAAGGGAGGATATCAATGTCGTCTATTACATTAAAGCTGAGAAATTTAAAAGATTATCGATGTACAGTTGATCCTGCTGTTAAGGATGAAATTATCATTGAATATGCTCCCTTGGTTAAGTTTATTGCATGTAAAATTGCTTCTCGATTGCCAGCGAATATAGAGCTAGATGACTTAATCTCCTGTGGTGTGATTGGCCTAATGGACGCTATTCAGAAATTTGACCCCACTCGTGACAATAAATTTAAAACTTATGCAGAGTTTAGGATAAGAGGGGCCATTCTTGACGAGTTACGCTCACAGGACTGGATTCCTCGTTCTGTTCGAGAAAAGGCAAAAATGCTGGAAAGAACTTATGCTAAGCTTGAATCGGAACTAGGCAGACCGGCAACTGATGAGGAGATATGTCAAGAATTAGATTGCACAATGGACGAGTACCACCAACTTTTAGATAAGTCCAAGTCAATTTCTTTATTAAATATCGATGATACGAAGACTTTCAATAGAGGTGATAAGAAATTGATGGTTTATTTAATGGAAGATAGACGAGGTTTAAATCCTCATTCTGCTGTTAACTACAAAAACCTACAGGATATTATCAAGGAAGGTATTAAGGCATTGCCTGAAAAACAAAAATTAGTACTCTCTCTTTATTATTATGAAGATCTCAATCTTAAGGAGATTGGACAGGTCTTAGATGTAACAGAGTCAAGAGTCTCCCAGTTACATACACAGGCTATTTTAAAACTCAGAAGTCGATTAGGTGAAGAAGTAGAGTCATCAGAAGACTTAGCCGCCTAACCCGACTAAAGTCGTCGGTCAAAAACTTTTCTTTAAATTTCAATTGAAATCATTCATACTTTTGTTAGGTATTGAAATTTCTTGACTGAGGTTTATATGAATAGTTTTTCAAGGAAATATTATTATTTTGCTATTGTATTACTGGCTTTAATTCTTTCTTATCAAGTTGGCGCATTTTTTTATTTTCAAAGCACTCAGTTATTCAACAGCTTAACACCTGCAAGAGGCTTAACAGTCATTGAACTAGAAAAAATGAAAAGTTATCTTTTGGAAACAAGAGACTTAAAAAACTACAAAAGTCTTGGTCAGGCATTTGAACAAAAAAAGGAATTAAAAGAAAAGATTGAGAACTCACATTTAGCACTTAATTCAGAGCTAGAGGAAAAAATATCTCGATTATACCAAGTTTTTTTATCTGAATTTGGCCTTATTCAGGAAAAAATAGAAAAGGAAGATATTTTTAATTCTTACGCTCAAGAAGTTGATACTTTTAATAGTTTTGTTAGAGCAAATAATTGGAAAACACTCACTAGGGTTTCCAATAGAATGCGTGCGAGAAGTCAGGATGGACTACAGAATCCAAAA
>SKGZ01000186.1 GCA_007117175.1 Bacteriovoracales bacterium
AAAACCAGTGAGATTGATTTGATCTTCAATGCACACAAGATCTCCAGGTTGAAAGTCTGGATGAATTCCTCCTGCAGCGTTAGTGATCACTGCGATTTGTGCTCCCAGCTTTTTGGCGAGTCGCAGGGGAAAAACCACTTCTTGATCTTCAAAACCTTCATATTTATGATAGCGTCCACGAATAACACATATGGGAACATCTTGAAAATAACCGATAGAAATTTCTCCCTTATGACCCTGCACTGTTGGAGCGGCCATTCTCGGAATTTTTTCAAAAGGGAAATGACAGCAATCTTGCATTTCACTGGCAAAGGAGCTTAGGCCAGAGCCTAGTACGAAGCATATTTTGGGCTCTAGTGACGTCTTATTTTTTATAAAATGAGCTGCTTCCATGAGATGATTTTGTTGTTCTAGAGCATCATATTTCATACTTTTACCTTTGCTTGAGAGTTTTAAGAATGAGAGGTGTCGCTGGGACAGCTCTTGTGCTGATTGTAAATAATCTCTTCTTTAAGGTTTGAGACAGTTTATTGACAAGAGCTTGCTGTTTGGAGTGATGAATGATTTCTAAGAGAGCTTGATTCTTTTTGACTGGTTGATTTGTCTTGCATAGAACTTCAAGTCCCACCGAGAGGTCTAGCTTGGAAGAGGTTTGTACTCTTCCTCCTCCGAGTGCGATCAGTGTTTCTCCTAAAAGCCTGGAGTCAATCTTAGTAAGATATCCAGATTGAGAGGCTCGCAAAATAGTTTTTTTCTTTGCGATAGGCAATTTTTTATAGTCATTAATGAAATGTGTCTTTCCACCTTGAGCTTTGATCATCAATTCAAATTTTTGAAGAGCACTACCATCTTGAATGGATTGAATGGCCATTTTTTTTGCTTTGGCAAAACTGTCAGCTTTTTGGGCCATATGAATCATATGGGCTGCCAGTACAATGGATAACTCACTTAAATCACTTTGAAGATGGCCTTTAAGAATTTCAACGCATTCAATAATTTCCACGCTATGACCAATACTTTGTCCTAGGGGTTGATCCATATTGCTCAAAACCGTGATCATCTTGCGCTTAAAAAGTTTTGAAGTTTTCAGTAAGCTTTGGGCGAGCTCTGTCGCCTCTTTGCTCGTTTTCATAAAGGCGCCACTGCCTACTTTGATGTCCATGACAATGCCCTGGGTTCCCTCGGCCAGTTTTTTACTTAAAATACTGGCGGTGATCAGAGGAACAGATTCAATCGTTGCCGTCACGTCTCTGAGGGCATAAAGTTTTTTATCAGCAGGGGCAATTTCTTGAGTTTGACCGATTAAGGCCAATCCATTTTTCCTCACCAGTTGGGTGAATCTTTTTAAACTAATTTCTGTTTGAAACCCAGGGATGGACTCAACCTTATCAACTGTTCCACCTGTAAAGCCCAGGCCGCGTCCGGCCATCATGGGCACTTTCACTCCACAAGCTGCCGCAATGGGAGCTAGGATAAAGGAAGTTTTATCACCAATACCTCCTGTTGAGTGCTTGTCAATGAAGTGTTGGCCGCTGAAATGAAGTGTTTTGCCAGAGTTCATCATACAATTGGTCAGGTGGTATGTTTCTTCTGGATCCATGCCGTTGAGATAAATGGCCATGAGTAGTGCTGAAGCTTGGTAATCTTGCACTTCTCCTTGCTGCAGGCCATTGATAAACCACTGAATCTGTGAGGAGCTAAGTTTTTGACCTCGTTTTTTCTGGTCGATAATTTGGTAGGCAGAAAACTCAGACATAAACGAGAACCTTTTGATTTACTTGTTATTATTGCCTAACTCCCCCTCTCGAACTATCATGGTGAGAGAGCGATGCAGCTTTAAAATTCAAGGAATTTAAGTGTTTATTATCTTGAAAAATGTGAATAAAGTAAATTATTAATCAGCCCACTTTGAGGTCCTATGAAGTTAATCCAGATTTCCCTTTTTTGGCTTTTACTATTGCCCTTAGTCACAAGCGCGCAAAGTTCTAATATTTACGATCAAACTCGAGATGACTTTATCATTGTGTTGGCAGGGGGGGCTGCAGGAGCGGTTTTGGGACTCTCCACTCTTTCTTTTACTAAAAAACCTAGCAATAATTATCGCAATATCCTAACAGGTGGTGCCATTGGTTTAGTGGCGGGAGTGATTTATGTTGCCTATCGTCAGGCCACAGATGTGGAAAATATGCCCTTGGATTCCAACTCATCTTATTTAAGTGCAGGGCCAGATGCTATTGCCAACTTGTCTATAGAGACGCATATTCCTAGAGATGAACAATGGCTTCAAGAGCAAATGACTGGCCCCTTAGCAGTGGGAATGACCTTTCAATTTTAGTGAAATAATAAAAAATGAGACAGGGACAAGATTAAAAAATGGAAAAATTAATATCACTAGTAGGACTTCTAGCCGTTTTAGCAATCTGTTACCTCTGTAGTTGCGATCGTCAAAAAGTTCCTTGGAAAACTGTTTTAGTGGGAGTGAGCTTACAGATTTTTTTTTCTTTAATCATCTTGAAGACAAATGTTGGTCGCACTGTCTTTGAGTATGCTGGTTTTTTCTTTAATAGTTTGCTTTCTTACACTAATGAAGGTTCTAAGTTTCTATTTGGTTCTCTAGTCGATGTGAATCGCTTCGGATTTGTCTTTGCCACCATGGTGCTACCGACCATTATTTTTGTGAGTTCATTGACAAGCATTTTGTATCATTTGGGCTTGATGCAAAAAGTGGTTCGATTTGCCGCCAAGGTCATGATGAAATTTATGGGCACTTCTGGTTCTGAGTCCTTAGCGGTGGCAGGCAATATCTTTGTGGGGCAAACGGAAGCTCCTCTTTTAATTCGTCCCTATATTGATAGTATGACTCGCTCAGAAATGATGGCCTTAATGACCGGCGGAATGGCCACTATGGCAGGAGGAGTCTTAGCAGCTTATGTGGCGATGGGCATTGATGCTGGGCACTTATTAGCTGCTTCAGTTATGTCGGCACCGGCAGCTTTGGTGTGTGCAAAAATTTTAATTCCGGAAACAGAGGTTTCAGCAACTGCCCAGGCCAAAGAGCTGGAAATGGAAAAGGCCCACACCGCTAATATCATTGACGCAGCCTCAGTGGGGGCGGCTGAAGGATTGAAATTAGCTGTGAATGTAGCAGCGATGCTATTAGCCTTTATTGCCTTAATTGCCATGTGTAATGGGATTTTAGCATGGTTGGGAGGGCTATTTGGTTGGGAGTTTTTAAGCTTTGAGTGGATTATGGGCTGGGTTTTTTGGCCAGTTGCTTTTTTGATGGGGACCCCTTTAGCTGATTGTCAGCTGGTAGGAGTTTTACTGGCTAAGAAATTAGTGCTCAATGAATTTGTAGCTTATGTAGACTTAACAGAAATGATGAAGGCAGATCAACTTAGTGAGCGAGGAATTATTCTCTCCACTTACGCACTTTGCGGCTTTGCCAACTTTAGCTCAATTGCCATTCAAATGGGAGGAATATCCACCTTGGCCCCTAAACGCAGACAAGACCTTGCCAGGCTTGGACTTCGCTCCTTATTAGGAGGAACAATCGCCTGTTTAATGACTGCGATGGTCGCTGGTTTGATTATTTAATTTAAAAACAATTGAAAACAAAGAGATAGTAAAGTTATGGCTAAGCAATTAATTATTAATGAGACTCACAATGAATGTCGGGTGGCATTGATTGAGAACGGTGAAATTCTAGACCTTTTAATTGATCGTCATCAAGGTCATAAAACCGGCCAGTATGCCTCGGTTGGAAATATTTATTTGGGTAGGGTGATTCGAGTTTTACCTGGAATGCAATCAGCTTTTGTGGATATTGGGCAAGAGCGCGCAGCTTTCCTCTATGTGGATGATGCGTACTTACCAACCCTAAAAGAGCAGCGTGAGATTGCTGAAAAGTTGCGTGAACAACAGGCGCAAGAACAAGAAGCCCAGCAACAAGCGAGAGAAAACTTAGGGCAGATGATCCCCGATGAGATGAGCACGCTTTCAGAAACAGTGAGCTTAAAATTTCGTCCTGATACTAAAATTCAAGATGTCTTGCGTGAAGGAGACAAAGTGGTGGTTCAGGTCGCAAAAGAACCGATTTCTACTAAAGGACCAAGGGTGACACGCCATATTACTCTTGCTGGCAGGCATATTGTTTTCATGCCGTTGATTGAGCACAGTGGAGTGTCTAGGCGCATTGAAAAAGAGGATGAAAGAGAGCGTCTAAAAGAGATTATTGAATCGATCAAGCCTGAAGGAGTGGGGGTAATTGCCCGCACTGTAGCAGAGGGGCAATCCCACAAAACTTTAAAATCAGACTTTACCCTTTTAACCAAACAGTGGAAGGATATTCAAAAAAAGATTGATCGCTCAAAAGCACCCTCTGAAATTTATCAAGATTTAAACTTTGTTCAACGATCTTTGCGAGACATTGCTGATGATGATGTGGATGAAA
>SKGZ01000145.1 GCA_007117175.1 Bacteriovoracales bacterium
AGCTCTTAAAAAAATTTGGATTCTTTCGTCTTAACATTCGTCTTAGTAAATAACTGAGCAAAAGTAAAAACTCGGCAATGTGTCCCCACATATGCCTCTTATTGACGGGTTCCTTCTCTTCTCTCCACCGACTTTGATCGAAATCAAAGTCGATTTTCAAATACTGTTTTATTCAATTGTCAAAGATCAAAATTTTTTTGGTCGAAGTGGGAGATTATACAATGAAACTAGATTCGTCAAGAGGTATTCTAAAATTCTTTTTAATTTTTTAAAGGAAACCCTGCGTCATTAAGAGTGGAAACCACTAACTGCTCCAAAGAGCTAATCTCATCAGCCTGTAAGGTGCCATCAGAGGATTCAAAATGTGAACGCAGTGTCACCGAGGTCTCTTGCTCATCTAAGGCAAAGACAGAGACGATTTTAGCTCCCTTAAACAATGGATTCTTAATCTTACTTAAAGGCCTTAACACTCTGGCCGCAGGTGCCCCCTTAACCACCACGGAACAATCAAAACTAGAGCTGGGGTAACGACTAAAGGGTTTGAACTTCACTGCCTTATTCTTCAATTGAATTTTTTCAATAAAGCTATAATCTAAAAGAGCAATGTGCACAAAGCCCTTCACTTTATAATTTCTTAACAGCATGGGATGAACAGTAAAGACAAGACCGTGATTGCGCCCCATCACTTGAATATTCATCTGTTCTAAAGGATGCAGACCACTCCAGCCATCAAAAATCAGAGGATTTTGATGAGAACCGACTTCTTTTAACTGAGCTGGCAATTGCAAAGCTTGTAAATAAGATTCCACATGATTTAAAAAAGGTAAAAATTGGTTCTTATTTTTTGAACAAAGAGCAATGGCCAAATGTCTCGATTCTTTGGCAAATTGCTGTTGATCGCTGTGAAAAACTCGCCCCAATTCAAAGAATGAAAAATCAGAAAAACTCTTCCAATTCAGGGCCACAACATCGAGTAAACTTGGAATTAAACTAGGGCGCATCCTGTCGGCATCCACCGAAAGAGCGTTCACCAACTTTAACTGCTCGGCTTGATCATTCCACTGGGCGCGTGCTAAGATTTTTTCTCCCACCAGCGGGTAGGTCATCACTTCTAAACTGGGAACTTTCACACTTAAATAGTCTTGGGTTTTTCTCTCAAAATTTTTAAATGAATCTAAAGAAACAGGTTTGACTTCAAAGCGAGGAGCCTTGGGTGTAATATGATCATAGCCAATTAACCGGCCAATTTCCTCATACAAATCCGCAGTCATGGTGATATCTTTTTGCGATCTAAAAGTGGGGATCTGTACTTTCATTTCTTGATGTTGAACCTCAACCGAAAAATCCAATGATTCTAAAAGTGCCACCACCTTTTCAAGACTTAACTGAGTGCCTAGAAAGTTATTCAACTCTTTTAAATTTAAATCCAAACATGTTAACTGTGGTTCTTTTAAATTGATTCCTTGATAGATGGGTTGACTGATAAGCTTAGCCTTAGGGCAAAGCTCACACACTAGCTGCACTGTTCGCAAAAGAGTTTGATAGCTCAAATGAGAGTCTAGTCCCTTTTCATAACGAGTGGAAGAATCGGTGCGTAATCCCAGACGAGTTGAAGTCATTCTCACTGCAGAACTCTTCCAATTGGCCACTTCAATAAAGAGATTTTTTGTTTTTTCACTGACTCCACTACTGAGCCCCCCCATCACACCTGCTAATACCAAGTCCTTTTGCTCATCTCTGATAATGGTGTCTCTGGCAATTAATTGGCGCTCTTGCTCATCGAGGGTTATAAACTTGCGCTCCTGTCCCACTAGCTCCACAAACACATCGCCCTTGATTTGATCCCGATCATAAATATGTAAAGGAATTCCTAACTCCAGCATCACGTAATTAGAAATATCCACCATATTATTAATTGGTCTTAAGCCGCAGGCCTGCAATCGCTGCTGCATCCATAAAGGAGAAGGAGCAATCTGCACATTTTGCACCTCAACTCCCCAAAAACTTATGGCGCTACTTTTTTCATGCAAATGAATTTGAACAGTTGGGGCAGAGTGACCAAACAAACCCTCTATTTTTTTTCTCCATTGAGCATCATAGGGATTCTTTAGTTTTTTGGCCGTAATGGCCGCGACTTCGCGAGCTTGTCCATACAACCCCCACAAATCAGGGCGATGGGTCAGTGATTTATTATCCACCTCTAAAATCACCTCACTGGGGCGCTGCCAATATTCAGATAAGCTTTGTCCAAGCGGAGCATCCGCGGGAAGTGCCAATAGGCCTTCAGGGGTAGGCTCAACCCCTAACTCCTCTCCTGAGCACAACATCCCTTCAGAAAGAACCTCTCTAATTTTCTTAGGAGTGAGCACGAGACCATTGGGTAAGCACACTCCAATGGGAGCGTAGGCAACCTTCATGTCTAGCTTAACATTTGGGGCACCACACACCACCGTCTTTTCATTTTTACCGTTGGTAAAACTCACCAAATTTAACTTGTCTGCGTGGGGGTGCTTTTCAATTTTGCTAATCTGCACCACTTGAATTTGACTTAAGTGCTGGTTGAGCTCTTGCACCTGTTCCACTTCGGCAACTCGCATAGTAAAGTCATTGGCCAAATCATGCACATCCAAATCTTTTATATCCACAAAATCTTGAATCCACTGCAAAGATATTTTCACAACAAGTCTCCTATAAAGAAAATTGAGAATTAAAGCGTAAATCCCCACTATGGGTGTGGCGAATATCATCGATTTGGTGGCGAACCATCACCAAGCGATCAAGCCCTAGCCCAAAGGCAAAGCCTTTATACTTTTGGGGATCTATTCCTCCTGCTTGTAGCACATTGGGGTGAACCATGCCGCAGGGGAGTAGCTCTAACCAGCCACTGTGCCTTTGCTCTGATTTCTTGGGATCGGGCTTTTTCCAACGAATATCTAACTCAAATCCCGGCTCCACAAAAGGAAAATAGCCTGGCCTTAATCTGACCTCCATTTCTTTTTGAAAGATTTCTGCCAGCAGAGTCTTCATAAAGTAAATCAGATTGGCCACTGAGAGATCTTCGGCCACCATCATTCCCTCTAATTGGTGAAAAACCATTTCATGGGTGGCATCTGTTCTCTCACAGCGAAAGACTTTTCCCGGTCCAATGAATTTAAAAGGAGGTTTTCGGCTCTGCATTCCCCTGACTTGAATGGTCGAAGTGTGAGTGCGCAGAAGGTGTTGGTGATCTGCAAACCAAAAGGTGTCTTGCATATCTCGAGCGGGGTGATCTGCTGGTATATTTAAGGCTTCAAAATTATGAAAAGAGTCTTCGATATAAGGTCCATCTAAAACTTCAAAGCCCATGGAGAGAAAAATATCCTCCACTTCTCTTTGCACACTGTGCACAGGGTGGATTCCTCCACGGTTGAGCCCCCGATCAAAAAGAGAATCTCTTAAGGAAAAGTCCACCGCCTGGGCCTGTAGTTTTTGATTCATCTGATCAATTTCCAATTGATTCATCTTTTGTTGCAGTGCTTTTTCAATCACTGATTTGGCACTATTCGACTTTTGTCCTAACTGTTTTTTTTCTTCATCAGAGAGCTCTTTAAGATTTTTCATCAGTGCAGAAAGTAAGCCATTTTTTCCCAAGTATTTGGCCTTAAGATTGGCAGTTTCTGCTAAGGTCTTTTGCTGCTCAAGCTCTGAATGGAACTGTTCTAGAATTAAATCGATTTCTTTGATCATAATTGCTTTCCTTGACGTTTTATTTATAGCAAATGCCCAATGGAGTGGAAAGTTTAAATCAAGTATTGGCGGCAGCTTTGGAAAAAATCAATTTTTTGCTGGTGTTGATAATCTGGATAGGTCCAAGGTAATGGTTGATAACTTTGCTTTTGAAACAGGTAACACAGTTCACTATAAACACCTGCCCCCATATAAATTCGATGAGAATAGGGTTTACTGCTGGCCAGTAGGATATTTTCTAAATTGAGTTGGCCAATGTCTAAATTGAGAGTTCGCTTGTGCTGCCGAGATGTTTGTTGCTCAATTTTTTGAGCAAAAAGTTTAAGAGTTAAAAACCAATCGCGAGGGCGAGGCATGGTTTCACACCAAATTAAGCGGCGTAATTTGTTGAGATCCCCCATTTCCTGAGTGTAGTAATTTAAACTGGGATTGTAATCGCTGATTAATTGTAATTGAGAACAAAAATATCCTGCTAGTTTTTCTTTGATCTGCCACTCATCCCAAAGGTCTTGGCGATAAATCAAACTGCAAAAATAAAGAGAGTCGGGAGCAGATTTTAATTGCCCCATTGACTCTTTAAACTGTGATAAAAGTCTCGCAACTCGACCTCAGAAACAGTAGCAGTTCCCTTCTTACCAACCACCACTCCAGCGGCGCAATTGGCTAACCAAGCAGACTCACTTA
Organism: Bacteriovoracales bacterium; assembly: GCA_007117175.1. Lineage (GTDB taxonomy): Bacteria > Bdellovibrionota > Bacteriovoracia > Bacteriovoracales > Bacteriovoracaceae > SKGZ01. The sequence continues at coordinate 4,411 of SKGZ01000145.1, forward strand.
AACTGGCCCCACTGGCCAAGGCACTCATCAAAGTG
>SKGZ01000230.1 GCA_007117175.1 Bacteriovoracales bacterium
AAAAGAACTTGAAGATCATACTTTACAAATAGTAGAGAACCTTACAGAAGCAAGTCAATTCTTTATCAAAATGGTCTATAAAGACTATTATCCGGTCAGTCAAAATCAAGAATTAAGCTATCAATACACGATTGATTATCTAAAATATCTAAAAAAATTTAACCCAGATAAAACTTATGAATATGCCTACCTACAAGCAGAAGTCAGCTATAAAGAAAAAAAATATAAACCAGCTGCTGGTTACTACTTTGCTAGCCATAGTAGTACTCCTGATAAAATACAAGCTGAATTTTACCCTAAATTGTTTAAATCAATGCTTGACCTTGCCAATAATGAAAATTTTAAAAGCTTAGCATTCTATGAAAAAACTTACCTTAGTATTTTAAAATTTGGGCCACAAGATAGCAAGAACTCACAGCACTACCAAGACCTTTTTAGTTTTTATTTGCTTAATAAGAAAGAGCATCAAGCAGAAAAAACGCTTAACCTTTATGTACAAAACATTCCTGAAAAATCAAATAAGCAAAAAGAGATGACTAAGACACTGCTTAACTCTTATATTGATCATAAAAACAGTAAAAAACTTATCAGCTGGATCTCTAGGATAAGAGGAGGATTTCTTAATTTTGACATGGAGTTTCTCAATCAAAATATTTTGATTTTGGCGGGCCTTCTGTTTGATAAAATCGAAGAAGAAGTACAACAAAACAGATATTCTGAAGCAATTGATCAGTATAAGCAAATTTATCACGATAGACAGTATCCAATTGAAATCCAAAGTGAAAGTGCCTTTCGAATTTCCATTTTATACCTAAAAAAACAAAACGTACCTGACTCTTATGAGTGGTTAAAAGTAGCAATAAAAGAATTTAACCCTAAAGACAAAAAACTTAAACTAGAACAAATGAAGGACATGGCAGTGGAGTACGCAGATCTCCAACAAACAGTTTATTCAATCAAGCTTGCTACTCATCTTATAAACAACCATTGCAATGACCTTAAAAAAGAAAGTAGACTGGCAGAATATTACCGCCTTAGCCATCTTCTACTAGCTCACTCTCAAGCACAAAAGTCACTAGAGCTCTTAGATCAAGCAGAGTCCTGCCAAATTGATCAGCAACTTGTCTCTCAGATAAAGAAAAATATTATTGATTGGTCCTTCTCACACAGAAAATATAATTTTGCTCTCTCAATTAAAGAAGATTCATACCTCTACGACAAATTTTATACTGCATTTTGGAGTTTCCCCCATGATCTTAAACTTAATCATGACTTTGAAACTCTCAAAAGCTATTTTACTAAATTTTTAGCTCAGTCTGAGATTGTTAAACCGGAGCAATCAAGTTTTCTACAGCAGTATGAAAGCTTTAAATCTTTACATGATGAAGTGCTTGAAATTAAATTCTCTTTAAAAAATAAAATAACAGATGAACTTGATAACTTTGCCAACGAAATGGAAGAGCAAACAAACAGCCTCAATGCCATTAACGACAGACTTGCCTTACTGGCAAAAGAAACTAATTTCCCAGAAATCTATGTCAGTACTTTAAGCTTACAATTTTTAGCATATCAAAAATATTACCGTTTTGTGGACTCATTCAATTATGAGGATCTGAGTCCAGAGGCAAATCAAGAGCTTAGCCAGTACCTTGCCCAAATCAAACAACATATTGAAAGTGAGCAACAAAAACTAGTGAAGTCTCATCAAAAGACAACAAGTCAACAAAATGTCCTCACCAGTTATTCTAAATATTTTCATTATGAAAAAAATGATTTATATCAGCACTCGACTCATTCTGATCGTAAAATTGGTCTAATCTCTAGTCAAGGAGGTCGAGAGTGAAAGTCATCAGCATAGTGTTTTTTCTATTGTTTTATAGTTGTTCTACCATGCAATCCTCTCCAACGTTATCACTAGATCAAAAACATTCTGTTTTGACTGATGATATAAAGGATGCACAAGCTTTATGTCAAAATCATAAGATAAAATCTGCATTTAAAGTCCTACAAGCACAACCTGATCAAAATAAAAAGAATCCTCTTTACTGGTCAACCTATGGGTATTGCTATTTGATTGATAACAATCTAGAGCAAGCCTACTTTAATTTCAAAAGGTCCCTTAGTTTAGATGATAAAAATATAAATGCTCTTCATGGTTTGGGAAAATTATACCTTATCAGAGAACAATACCTTGACGCTTATGAATATTTTGGCAGAGTCTTAAGGATTGATGCAAACCACTTTGAATCTCTCTACTACAGTGCTTTGATTAATCATTATTATTCAAACTTCCCACTTTCTATCCAATATCTTGATAGAATTAAGCCCGCACTTATTTCATTCAAGAATGAATATAATTTTTTATTTGCAGTTAACTTGCTCTACATTGAAAGATATCAAGAATCTCTTAGCCATTTCAATCAAGTCGATTCACAATTCTTGCACAAGAGCCAACATGTCAACTACTACGCTTATAATCTTATTGAGTTAGGACAATTAGAGAAAGCACATCAGGTACTTAAGTCTCAAAGAAGACCTGCTAATATTAAAACATTGAGCTCACATAGAGACCTTGATATGAGCTTCACCAAAGAGCTTATCCACTTAATCACGACTCAAACAAATTCTGGAGAAGAGACATGAGTAGCCCAGAAAAAAAAGTTAGTCACTCCAGCCAATACTATATTACCTTTCATAACAAGGACGGCAAGCAACAAAGCATTCACCTTAGTCAAGGTCAATTTTTGATTGGTTCTTGCGACAAAGCGGACTTGACTCTTAAGTATCCAGGCATTGCTCATTACCAATGCTTGCTCTCTTTTGATCAAGAAGGAAGGCTGGAGATCCATAACTTAGGCCATGACCTTGATCAAGTTAAATTAAACAAAAAGGGACTTAACCGAGAGTACCTTAATCATGATGACCATTTTTCAGTTGGACAAACTCAATTTCAGGTCAACCAAGAATTAACCAACACATCTCAACAAGGTATTGTTTACATCGACAATGAAGAATGTGATATCCATTTTGATGAGTCAAAATTTAAAATTAGTCATAAAATCGAGTTAGAAGACTATCAAAAGTACAATTTCAGAAACTTTATTGATGATCAATGGCGCAAGCCATTTTCCTACCTAAAAAGCTCAACCAAGGTAGAAGTTTATGAAGTTTTATTTTTGTCATGCGGCAATATCCTTAGCTATGACACAATCCCTACACATAAAGTCAAAAATTGGAAAAAATATTTAAGCACTGACTTCACTGACTACTTTGGTCACAACTTTAATCTTATTGAGCAAGATGGCAATGCCTTAAAATTTAATCAACCTAAGGGCTTTGAAAGAATTGAAAATAATTCATCTGAGCAAGATCCTATTATTTTTGTAAAAGGAACAAGTCAATTAATTATTCGCAAAGGCCACACCCCTGGTAAAGCTCGATTATTTTTTCCAAGCAGAGATACAAAAGAGATTCAAAAATCACTAATTATTTTTGCCCTTTTCTTTATTCCGTTTTTAACATTGAAGCTCATTGAACTTCCTGAAGTTCAGCCAATCAAAGAACCAGTTGTTGTTATTTATAAACCTAAGCCTGAGGTTCAAAACGAGCAAAAAGAGACTCAAGAGAGTTCATCGTCTTCTTCATCAAAACAAGATGAAAAAAAAGAAGTCACAAAACCCGTACGAGCAAAACAAAAAGTTGTTAAACAACAACCACAACCTCAAAAACAAGAGCCAAAGAAACCAAGTCTTTCTGCAAAGCTCGGAGGCCTATTTAGCTCTAAAGCTGTTGAAAAGGATTTTCAAAATAAAAAAGATCATTCTTCACAATCCGACCAACTACTTGCAAAGAGTAGTGATTCGAAGCTTCAAGCAAGTCAAGGGAAAGGGGAGGCAAAAAAACTTCAAACATCAGGTGAGTTTGATTCAAAGGATGGTTTTCAAAACAAAGGTCGCTCCGGTAAGGATGGATTTAGCTCCGAGCTCAGTGCCACTCGAACTGTAGTTGTTGGATCAATCGACCCTGAATTATTACGTCAACTAATGCGAGAGTATATTCCACAATTTCGCTACTGCTATCAGGAAGAGCTTACCAAAAATCCAGATCTTGCGGGTATTATTGACCTTAATTTTACAATTAGTGCTGCAGGTAAAATTTCTCAATCTGCAGTAACGGCCAAGTCAGGCAAATTTTCTTCTAAGGGAACTCAATGTATTAATAAAGTGCTGAAAATGATTCCTTTTCCTAAGCCAAAGGGAGGAGGACAGGTCCAAGTTAGGCAGCCCTTGAACTTTAGTGCAGAAAAAACTAAGCTATAACTATGTACGCCAAGCAAAGCTGGCGTTTGCTAGTAGGTGCAGTAGTTTAACAATAAACTACCAGTCCTGCCAAGGTAGTTCCTTTTAGGAGGCCTTGTATCGAGTCTTGCGCTTGTTAGGTA
>SKGZ01000151.1 GCA_007117175.1 Bacteriovoracales bacterium
AAAAATCTTGATAGGGAATTTCTTCAATAGGCATTAAATTCGCTTCTTTCAAGGACTTCAAAACGGACTCGTCACCTAAAATATAATAAGTTAATTCGTTAGCATTAAATAAAACTGCTGCCGTTTCCAGTGTCATTTGATCATCAAAAGAATTCAAACGTTCTGGAAACGTAAGAATTTCATTATAATCACGACCAATATGCTGATAATTAATAATTGCAGCTAATAGACTACTGGAAGATTCATATTGCATCAGATGCTTCCCTCTAAAAAAACGTCGTGCTCCCTCAATCAGGTCTGAGTCAATTTTCTTATCTTTAACTTGTTCAAAAACTCCATTAATGGCCTGAATGGTTTCAACCACTCCTTCATTTTTAGTTGCAGTGGTTACATATGAACGAGCATATAAAGCTTGAGCTGCTGTTTGAGAAAAAATGGAATAAGTCAAACCTCTATTGACTCTTACTTCTTGCATTAACAATGCGGTAAAAGACCCCCCAAGCAATCCAGAGGCAAACGAAGCCAAATCATAATCTTTGGGATAATTCTCCAAGGAGAAAATTTGACCTAATCGAATTTGTGCCTGGTTTGCTTCTTTAAGCTTTGAAAAAATAATCTTAGCACTTTTTTTCTTTTTCAACTGATCTAACTCTTTCTGCTCAACTTGACTGATCGATGATGTTTCACCTTGGTCTTTCCAGCGACAATCTTTTTCAAAGATCTCAGTAATTTCCTTAACCGCCTGAGGGCCTCTCAAATATATTCTTTTTAATGATTGATTATTCATTTGCTTCAGACGAGCCACTAAATGCTGAGATTGTATTTGATCAAGTGATTTCAAGGAACCTTGAGTAGGAGAAACAAATGGTGTTTCTGCAAATTGAACAGAGCGAAAGACTAGATCAGCAAGATCTCTGGGTGATGCTGCTAGATTCTGAAGTTGACTTTTCATTCTGCTCTTTGCTGCCTGCAACTCAGGAACAGGGTAATTAGCCTCTGTTAACAAGTGACATATAAATTTACTAGAAGGACTTAATTGATCAACCAGTCCAGAGTAAGAAAAAACTGAATATTCATGAGTGACAGAATGCTGCGTGGAAATCCCGTAGTAATCCATTAAGTCTGCGATTTCTTTCTGGGCATATTGAGAAGTTCCTGTTTTTAAAAGTTCAAATGTTAAATGTGTAAGACCTGCATTCTTTTCAACGTCCTCCCCTAGCGCTCCATCTGCAAAATAAAGGCTAATATGATAAGTAGGAAAGCGATTATCTTCAAGCCAAACCACAGGAATTGAATTCCATGATTCCTCGGAAACGGGCAGCTGCTGATTGCCATAAACACTTAAACTCAAGGCTACTAAATAAAAGTAAATACTCAAAAACTTATTCATTGTGATTCCTCTTTTCTTAAATTTCTGCTTTGATTTTATTTTGGTTCCATATCGTTAAATAATAAGGACGAGGCTTAACTAATAGCTCTACGCAAGACTTTTGCAACTCTTCGACCTCAATTGAGTTGTAGACTTCAAGTTCTTTCAAGTAGTTTTGAAAGTCTCCTGTGAGAACATCTAGACTTCCTAAGTAATCAGCAATGCCCTTCGATGTTTCCAGCTCATTATAAAAACTTTTTAAGATTTTGTTTCTCACCTTAAAAACACTTCGTTCATTAATTTCATCGGCACAAAAACTTCTTAAGTCTGCCTGTAACCTTTTATTAAAATCAGCAGGCGAAACAGAAGGCATCATTTCTCCGGTTATATATAAGATACCTGAATGTTGTAAATTATAATTCCCAGCGTAAATTGAACTCAAAACAGGATTTTGACTTTTAACATACTTTTGCTGAAGAAAAGAACTTCCTTGTCCAGCAAGAATTGAGGCTAATAGATCCCCCACATAACTCATGCGATGCCCATATGGATAACTGGGAAAGGCTAACATAAAAATAGGATTTTCAGATTGCCCAAAAAGATGCTCTTCATACTGATGAGGACCATTATACTGGTAGAGTTTTTCATCCTCTCTTTCTTGCTTCACCTGTGCCAATAGCTCTGATGGAGCGATAGCACCAAAATACTTAACAATACTCTTAATGGTTGCTTCAAAGTCAATATCTCCCGCAATGACCAAGGTGGCATTATTGGGTGCATAATAGGTTTTAAAATAATCATAAACTTGTTTTCGAGTGACCGACTTAATATCTTCAACCGTTCCAATCACTGGTGTTTCATATGGAGTCCCCGCAAACATCTGGGTAAAAGTTCGAATATAGAGTTGTCCTCGCGGTGAATTCTCATAACGCATTTTTCTTTCTTCTAAAACGACTTCTTTTTCACTGAGAAACCCTTTTTCCTCAAGGGTTAAGTTCTCCATACGATCAGCCTCTACATCCAAGATGAGTTCCAAAGCATCAATAGGCATCGTTTCATAATAAACAGTCATATCGTAGTTAGTATAAGCATTTGAGACACCACCATTACCCTCAATAATCTTATCAAAAGCTCCTTGACCAAATTTTTTTGCTCCTTTAAACATCATGTGTTCTAAGAAATGGGATGATCCAGTCATTCCCTTCAATTCATGTTTCGAGCCAACACCATAGAAAAGATGGAGTGAAAATAAAGGAAGCCTGGCATTTTGAATGAGTAAAACATTCAGGCCGTTGTCTAGTTCATATTTAGCAACATTCATCGAAAACTGATCCGAGTTCTCTGTAGACTCAAAAGTTTCACTGATCAATCGGGCACCCTTAACTTCTATCCTCTTGTCTTCTCTTGCTGAGGAACAACCAGCTAATAGAACAATTAAAGTCAAAAAGCTCTTCAATTTCATAATCCTTCCCTTAAAGTAAATTTTATTGTTTCATTCAGCTAATATGATAATGCAAATTAATCAGAAGCCAACTGATAAGTTTTTTACTTCTCAAATCTTCTGAAAAATTAGACAATGGAGTCAAAATGAAATGATTGAAAGCTGGAGTTTTTTCATATGAAAATAGCAGTTCCCAAAGAAATTAAGAATAATGAGAAAAGGGCAGGTTTAGTTCCTGGAGGTGTCAGACAATTAATCCTGGACGGCAACGAAGTCTATGTGCAAAAAGGACTTGGAGTAGGAATTGGAATCTCTGATCAGGACTATCTCGAGGCAGGCGCAATACTGACTGAAACCTTGGAAGAAACATTCTCCAAGGGAGAACTCATCATAAAAGTCAAAGAGCCACAACCAGAAGAAGTCGCTCTCTTAACACCCAATCATATCCTCTACACTTACCTACACTTAGCAGCTGAAAAAGAACTGACAGAGGGATTAATGAAGTCTGGTTCCACCTGTATTGCTTATGAGACCATCCAAGAAGATGATGGCTCTTTACCTCTGCTCATTCCCATGTCTGAAGTTGCTGGAAGAATGGCAACCCAAGTAGGAGCTGCTTACTTACAATCAGATAAAGAAGGTAAGGGAATCTTACTTGGAGGGGTTCCTGGGGTCAAAAGAGCAAAGGTAACAGTCATTGGATGTGGAATTGCAGGAACCAATGCTATTAAGATGGCAATGGGTATGGGAGCTGATGTAACGGCCATAGACTTATCGACTCGTCGCCTAGCGCAATTAGACGATCTGTTTGCCAATCGAATCACGACCTTGTTTTCCAATGCTCAAACCATTGAAGAGGCAGTGACCCAATCTGACTTAGTCATTGGGGCAGTCTTAGTTCCAGGGGCGAAGGCCCCCCGCTTAGTCACTAAAAATATGATCTCACAAATGGAGCCTGGTTCAGTGATCGTTGATATTGCAGTCGATCAAGGAGGCTGTATCGAAACGGCCAGGCCAACGACTCACCAAAATCCAACTTTTACTATTGATGATGTGGTCCATTACTGTGTTGCCAATATGCCGGGAGCAGTGCCTCGAACTTCAACTTTTGCCCTCACCAATGTCACCCTTGCCTACGCTAGAATGATTGCTCGAGAAGGACTGGATCGCGCCATGATGAAAGATCGTAGATTACGTAAAGGGGTGAATATTCTCAATGGCAAATTGGTCTATGAGCAAATTGCAGTGGACCTAGAGCTCCCCTACACCCCCTTGGATTTTTAAATGACAGGTAAACCACTCATTGACAAAATTCTGCTGTTCATTAACTTAGTGATCGTCTGCTCGGCCTGTGCTTTAATCCTTTACTCCCACTTAGTGATCAGACCAGCCCCAATTGATGAAAAAAAAGAATTTAAAAATCTTATCAGCGGACTAGAAGCAAGCACTAGCGGTCCTAGTCTTAAACTACCCGCAATGACTATTAATCTTTCCAGCCCACAAAATAATCGCCTTCATTATATTGATATGGAAATTAATTTCATTGCTTATAACGAAGAATCCATCGATCTGCTG
>SKGZ01000035.1 GCA_007117175.1 Bacteriovoracales bacterium
TAAAAGCGGGCATGGAATTAAAGGGTTTCCCCCCTACAATGATTGGCCAGTCAATAGCCGAAATCCAATACTGGGCAGTGATCGCTACCGTTGTGCCAGTCGCCCCGGCCAGTAATGTGACAAAAGGCAGACGGGATCTTTTAATTCCTAGTAAGTGATCAATATGCATAGGAAAAGGAGTGTAAATATCGTGAATGGGAATGTTGGCATTCTTAAGTTCACTGGCCGCCCCAATCATTTTATCCTCATCGTCAAAAACACCAATTAAATACTTCTGGCTCATTTTTTATCCTTTAAGCTTTAATGTTTCTTTCCGTACTTCATCACACTCTTGACTTCAAAAACAGAAATAACCGGTAAAAAACGACAAAATAAGAAGAAAAGTGTAAAGAAAATTCCAAGTGTTCCTATAAAAGTACAAATCTCCACCCATGTTGGTGAATACATCACCCAACTGGAGGGTAAGAAGTCTCGGTGTAAGGAAGTCGTAATAATCACAAATCGCTCAAACCACATCCCAATGTTGACTATAATAGAAATGATGAAAACAACAGTCAGATTGTAGCGCATTTTCTTAAACCACAAGATTTGTGGGAAGATCACATTGCAAGAGACCATAGTCCAATAGGCCCAAGCATAGGGGCCAATGGCACGATTAATAAAAGCATAACGCTCATACTCATTACCACTATACCAAGCAATAAAGAACTCAGTTCCATAGGCAAGCCCTACGATCATTCCTGTGCAAAGCAAAACCTTACACATAGCATCGATATGAAAGCCAGTGATATAATGCTCGTAGTTCATCACTTTTCTAAGAATAATCAAAAGAGTCAAAACCATAGCAAAACCAGAGAAAACTGCTCCTGCCACAAAATAGGGAGGAAAGATAGTAGTGTGCCATCCGGGGATAATAGAAGTGGCAAAGTCCATACTCACAATAGTGTGAACAGATAAAACAAGAGGCGTTGCTAAGCCTGCAAGAGTTAAACATAGAATTTCATAGCGATGCCAAGTGCGGTGGGAACTATTCCAACCTAGACTTAAGGCAGTATAAATCTTTTTACGAATAGGACAGGTGGCGCGATCTCGCAGGTTGGCAATATCGGGAATCAGCCCAACATACCAAAAAAGTAAGGAGACACTAAAATAAGTACTAATTGCAAAAACGTCCCAAAGCAAAGGTGAACGAAAGTTTAACCAAAGCTCTCTACCGTTGGGATAAGGAAACATCCAGTAGGCAAACCAAGGTCTTCCCATGTGAATCAAAGGAAATAAACCGGCACACATCACCGCAAAAATAGTCATCGCCTCAGCGGCTCTGTTAATGGAGGTTCTCCACTTTTGTCGAAATAAAAGTAAGATTGCTGAAATTAAAGTTCCAGCATGACCAATCCCAACCCAAAAAACGAAGTTGGTAATGTCCCAAGACCAACCAACTGTCTTGTTTAACCCCCAGACTCCAATACCTGTTCCAATTTGATAGGCAATCACACAAACTCCCATCAAGGCAGTCAATGCAGAAATACCAAAGCAAATCAGCCAAAGCTTAGTAGTCTTTTTCTCAACTGGTTGCAAAATTTCATCTGAAACCTGAGTGTAACTCCGATCTTTGGTGACTAGCGGTCTTCTTAAACTTGATACGACTTCACTCATAAATAACTTCCTAGGCGTTTATTTCTTTAATATTTCTAACTTTAGTTAAGTAACCCACTCGTGGTCTTGTCCCCAACTCTTCAATTGCTAAGTAGTAACGAGGATCTTTTGCTTTCTGAGTGATTTTGGAGCTTGGATTGGCAATATCTCCAAAGACAATGGCATCAGCAGGACAACTTTGCTGACAAGCGGTCTGAATCTCACCATCTTCCACCACTCTTTTCTCGTTCTTGGCCAGAATTCGTTTTTCTTGGATTCGCTGGACACACATGGTGCATTTTTCCATCACACCACGGCTTCTCACCGTCACATCAGGATTCAAGACCATATTTTCTAATTCATCATTGCGAGCGTAGTTAAACCAGTTAAAACGACGAACCTTATAAGGACAATTGTTGGCACAATAACGTGTTCCCACGCAGCGATTATACACTTGTTGATTAAGGCCATCAGAGCTGTGAACTGTTGCCAGTGTTGGACAAACAGTTTCACAGGGAGCATTTTCGCAGTGTAAGCAAGTCATAGGTTGATGAACGACCTGAGGATTATTCTCATCACCGCTATAATAGCGATCAATTCGAATCCAATGCATTTCTCTTCTATTGAGAACCTCTTGTCTTCCAACCACTGGCACATTATTTTCCGCATTACAGCTGACGATACAAGCAGAACAACCAGTACAACGACTTAAGTCAATGCTCATCCCCCACTGGGTTCCATCAGTTTTATGTTTTTTCCAAATACTATAAAGGTGATCAGGTCGATTATTTCCGGCGCCAGGGTTTTTAAGATAATCCGCAAGCCCAGCTTCTCTTACCACGTCTCGCCCTTCTAAGGAATGATGAGTTTGAGTTTGAGCAATTTCTCTTTTACGACCTGTCTTTTCAAAAGAGCTCACTAATTGAGCTGATTGAAATGTTCCATTTTCAAAGGCCAGCAATGGATTGGCATTGACACCTACATTTGCCCCAGCTTTCCCACAAACTGTTCGACCGTATCCTAAGGCCACTGCCACCACTTGTGAGTGAGTCCCAGGCTGAACCAGCACAGGTAAAGTTAAACTTTGCGAGTTAACCTTAATGGTGACCACATCAGATGTTTTTAAAGAATTTGCCTTGGCATAGCTGGGAGAGACCATCAAGTAATTATCCCATGTCGCCTTGGTAATAGGATCAGGCAGTTCATGAAGCCAAGGATTATTAGCATAGGCACCCTTTTGAACTCCTGCCTTTTGGTAGACCATCACTTTTAGTCCGTCTATCGCCTTGGGACTTTGAGCATAAGTTCTAGCATTACCTAAATTAAAGTTAAAATTTCTTAAACCAGACTGAGATGCAGTTTGTAAAACGCCATCGTGTAAGCATTGGGCCCAAAATTTTCTAAAATTACCTGCATTTGATAAACCTCGAGACTTTTGAGTCCAAAGTTCCTTCATAAAACTATCTAAACGCTGACTTTTTCCGCTCCAAGCTAATAAAGACTCCAGAGCATCGCGATTATCAAAAAGCGACTGAATCACCGGTTGAGCAAAACTAAAAAGACCACGGGAAACTTCAAAATCAGCCCAGCGTTCTAAATAATGACGATCAGGAACAACATAGTCACACTTTTGACTGGTCTCATCGGGACTAGCAGCAAAAGAGATCTTTGTTTTGACTTTCCCCATCGCCTCAGCCAAAGCTTGCTGGTCAAAGAAATCATAAAATGGGTTGGTATTATAAAAAATAACATGGGAAAATTCAGAACGCTTAGATCGGTCAAGGAAGGCCATAAAATCTTGATCATTCTCATATTGAACAGACTCTCGTCCTGAAAGATAAATAGTCTTACCAAAATTTCCTAGATGGTGATTAATTTCATTGACCTTAACATGATCTGCCACCGACTGTGAGTGAATCAAAACCGCACTCGCCCCTGAGCGAGCAGCCCAAAGTTCATCGGCAATTTGATCAATCTGAGCTTGCAGTTGCGTTTGCACCGCTCGTATTGGAATCATTTTTCTTCCAGCTTTTTTCTGTATGGCAAATAATAAATTATGGATAAAGACCGACTGCTCATCGGCCGAGACCACCACTCTTTGATCCGCATTGGAGCCAGTCAGGCTCATTAATGATTCGACCTGTACATGGCGAAGCATGTCTTGACCTCGAGTTAAGTCGCGAGCTTGAGTGTATTGTTTAGTCAGAGAAACCGGCTGAACACCTGCGTTTAAAAAATCATGAGCAAAACTCACAACAAGCTTGGCCTGACTTAAGTCGTATTGTAAGACATCACGACGAGCAAAGCTTGCTTGGTTGGCTGCAACTTCTGCACTCTGCCCCATGGGGTTATAAAGAATAACCTCTGTTTGAGGGTATCGTTTTTTAAATTCTTCTAACACTGCGGCACTGGTTGGACCGTGAACTCCATCAGTGACGATGGCAATTTTTTGTGCGGTTTTTAAACTTTGTACAATCTCGTCATCCACTAGATCAAAGTTCACCGCCTGACCTGCTTTGAGCGGAGACTTAAACCTTGAAGAGTCGTATAATGAGAGCACACTCGCTTGGCAGGCAGCACTAATCCCCCCTTGAGACAAGGGAGACATTGGATTGCCTTCAATTTTAATTGGACGCCCCTCTCTAGACTTAACCAAAACGGGAGAAATCACAGAGCCATGACGAATAGTACTGGCGTACCAATTCGCAACACCGGGAATCACATCATCGTTTTTTTCCAAATAAGGA
>SKGZ01000061.1 GCA_007117175.1 Bacteriovoracales bacterium
GTTTAAAAACTTTATTTCCTAAATATTCTAACACAACACCCATCCTAACATTTTTTAAAAAAGAACTATCAGCAAAACTATTTTATTCCCTATAATAATGATCGTTTGCGCTATGGGATTTCTGTTTGGAGCCAATTGCCTCTTGAGTTGGTCGATTCAGAGTTAATTGATTGGACTCCATTGCAAGGCTCAGAACAATATCGTGGAGCTTGGGGGGATCGTCATCCCATTGCTTTGAAAAACTTCCCTCGTTACGTCAGTTTATTCAAGGTTAGTGCTGGTGATCAACAGTTTTATCTAGCTCCTTTTCATGCTTGTCAGCCTTGGTCATTGATGGAGCTTGATGAGTGGCGTTGGCGTGTTGGCATCTCTGTTGTACTAGGAAATGATAATCCTGTTTTTCATCAACTTATGCGTTATAGAAATTGGCTGAAGAGTCATACCCAGGGTAAGAACCTCGTGATTGCAGGAGATTTTAATATCCCTGATCGAGTTTATCGTATCCGTCCGAGAGCCTATCAAATCTTAAGTAAGAATTGGCAGAGTTTTTTTGGGGGTAGGCGAGAGGCTACTTTTCCAACTCAGACCATAAGGCAAAGAGGTTTTAATCATCCTCAATTAGCCATTGATCACGCTTTTTACTCTAGAGAAACTGAGATAATTGCTGAAAGTGCTCAACTGCTACCTTTGGTAGGCAGTGATCATTACCCAATCTTTGTTAGCTTTAAACTCACCGGACAGTGATCACTGCCCTGTTGTTGGTCTAGGTGCTGGCAGCTTTTGACGTTAGCAATGAGTCCTTGGCTGGCAAAAAAGTAATCAATTCTCCATCCGATATTTCTTTCTCGACATTGATTGCGATAGGTCCACCAAGTATAGCAACCTTCTTTTTCAGGGTAAAAGTGCCTAAAACAATCGACATAGCCTGAATTGATGATACGAGTGATCCATTGTCTCTCAATAGGCAAGAAGCCGGTGGTCTTTTGATTGGTTTTGGGATTGGCCAGATCAATTTCCTGATGAGCAGTATTAAAATCTCCGCAGATTAATATTTCCTTGCCGCTTTTCTTTTGTAGCTGCTTTGCTTTTTTTAGAATTGCGTCACAGTATTGCATTTTATAAGGCACCCTGTTGTGATCTCTTTGTCCATTGGGAAAATAGCAATTCAAAAGATAGAAGTTATCGAAGTCAGCAATAAGAGTTCTTCCTTCGAGATCAAATTTAGGGATTGCCAGCCGATTACATATTTTTAGAGGTGGTTTTTTGAAGAGCATGGCAACTCCTGAGTAACCTTTTTTTTCAGCTGAAGCAATGGCATGGTAGGGATATTTTTTTAAAATTTCAGCAGGAAATTGCTCCTTGTGAGCCTTGATCTCTTGAAAGCAGATCAAATCAGCTTTTTGTTTTTTTAAGAAGTCCATCAGTCCTTTTTGGTAGACTGCTCGGATTCCATTGATATTCCAACTGATGATTTTCATGAAATAATAATAGCTGCACTGTGTAAGTTTTACTAGCTTTCTAATATTTATTTTTTTTTGTGTTAAAAATAGATTACTCAAGGAGAAAACGTATGAAGACTATTTTAAGTGCCAGTGTGTTATTTTTATGTTTCATTTTTTCATCCCACGCATCTGAGGCCGAATGTGCCAATCGTTATCTTGATGCGGCGGATGAATTAGTAGCAATTGCTGATCAATTGAATAAAAGAGAAATCTTACCTAATAGTTATATTGATCAAGTTAATCAAGTCCGACGCTCATTAAGAATACAAAATAGGTCTTGCGCTCGAGAGTCAGCGGCAGCAGCAGCTTGCTCACAGTCAACAGAAAAAGACTTTAATCGCATTAATCATCAAATGAAAACTGGAGCGATAAGACGAGGAGATATTGGCACAGTCAATCTCTCTCATATTGCTGCTCTTCAAACTGCGAGGCAGTCTAGTGCTTGTAGTCAGTTCAATTAATGAGAATCATTGAAGGTGAAATTTATGAAAATCATAACTAGTTTATTTTTTTTATTCTTAAGTTTATATAGTAATGCACAGATCACGGATTATGATCGACGGTGTGCTCAAAGGTACATCAATGGGACTGAAGCCCTCATTGAGATTGCCGAGCGATTGAATCACGGTCGATTAAATTCTGCTGGGTATGTGACAGCTGTCAGTTCTGTCGGTAGTTCTATTCTGGTAGAGAGAGTCTATTGTATGAATGAAATACCTCGAGTGCAAAGATGCGTTGAGAGGACTAAAAAATACTATCAAAAAATACGCAGGCAGATGAGAGTTGGAGCTGTGATGAAAGGGCAAATTGACAGGGTTGAAATTAAGAGTAGTGGTCTCTTAAGAGATTTGAGAGCGGTGACCTCTTGCCTTCGATTTTTATAGTAATTGATCAAGATAAGGATGACTCATGAAAAATTTAACTCTTTTTTTCTTAACTTTAGTTATGGGCCAGGCCATGGCCTATGAGATGGTACAGAAGACCAAGGTGAGCGGTGTTGGACTCAATTGCGAGGCAGCCAACCGTCAGTTAGTGAGAAATGTTGAAGCAAAAATAAGTGAGTTGCAAGATGTGACTCAAGTTGAGCTGGGTGATTGTACTTCTTTTCAAAGAGCATGGCAGCAAGAGGCGGTGATCACTTATCGCATTCACTCACTGAGAATGAATTAAGAGTAAACTCTTCACTGCTCGCTTGTTGACTTGAAATAAGTTGGTAAAACTCAAAACCTCTTTCTTTTTTTCTCAAGCGACCTGCGATAAATTCTAAGTCGTGATCAAAAATATAATAGAGATTTTTCTCAATCAGAAATTGATAAACTTCTAATCGATCTTCAGTACTTTTTCCTGGGTGAAGATCATAGCCCATCACCCAAGGCAGATCCACATGGTGGGCGGTGGGGACTAAGTCTGCTCCATACATCATTTCACTATTGTAGGGCAGGATTTGATAGGGAGTGTGTCCATGGCATGTTTGAAAGTTGAGATCACCAACAATGAATCCATTTTCACCTTCAAGCCAGTGCAGCTGATCTTTCTTTTCATATTGCCCAACAAAATTTTCAATGTGCTCAATTTGATAGGAACCTTTATCTCTAGCGGTAGGATTTTGTGCGTGTTGATATTGCCTGCGATGCAAGTGAAGAGTGGCATTGGGGAAAGTTAATTCTAATTGTTGGCCACAGAGTAATCCCCCGCAATGATCAAAGTGCAAATGAGTCAGGATCACATCGCTGACTTGCTCTCGTTTGAGTTGATGTTGAGCTAAAAGTTGATCAAAGCTCTTTAGAGTGCTGGCCAGTGCAAATCGCTCATTAAATTTTTGACCTTGATAATCTCCACAACCGCTATCAATTATTATTATTTTATTATCTCGCTGAATGAGTAAAGAGCGTAGACTCATCTCAATTCGATTGTATTCATCGGCGGGGATGCGCTTATTCCAAAGGGGTTTGGGGATAATACCAAACATTGCTCCCCCGTCTAGTTTGAAACGAGAGGGATAGAGGCAAATATATTTTTGATTCATGGCAAACTCCTTGATTGAGTAAGATTCATCTAAACGGTATCTGTTTTATTTCTATTTGTATTGTTGAAATTGTTTCATATCTGACATAATCTTTCCAAGTAAATCTCGATGAATTGATTTTAGATTATTGAAGGAGTGTTCATGAATGTTCATGAGTATCAGGCCAAAGAGTTGATGAAAGAATTTAAAATGAAGGTACTTAAAGGTGCTGTTGCCAATTCTGTTGATGAAGCAGTAGCCGCTGCCAAAGAAATGGGTGGCAATGTTTGGGTGGTGAAGGCACAAATTCATGCTGGCGGTCGTGGAAAAGGTGGAGGAGTGAAATTGGCCAAGTCCTTAGATGAGGTCAAGCAGCATGCTCAAGATATTCTTGGCATGAACTTAGTCACTCACCAAACAGGTCCTGAGGGTAAGAAAGTTTTAAAGTTATTGATTGAGCAAGGTTGTGAAATCGAGCACGAATATTACGCCGGTGTGGTTTTAGATCGGGCCACTGGTAAGATTACTTTTATGGCCTCATCAGAAGGTGGGGTGGACATTGAGACAGTGGCTGCACAAACACCCGAGAAGATTATTAAAGTAGCTATTGATCCGGCAGTTGGTTTTTCACCTTATGTAGGGCGAAAGCTGGCTTACGGTATTGGTCTGACTGGTGATGCAGTTGCTCAAGCAGCAAAGTTTTTTGAAGGGCTTTATCGTTTGTATATTGAAAAAGATTGTAGCATTGCTGAAATTAATCCGCTGGTTTTGACTAAGGATCAAGAAATCATTGCCTTGGATGCGAAGTTAAACTTTGATGCCAATGCACTTTTTCGCCATCCTGATATTGAGCGCTTAAGAGATCCTTCTGAGGAATCTGAGCAAGAATTAGAAGCAGGGGAATTCGGACTTTCCTATATTTCCTTAGATGGCAATATCGGTTGCTTAGTCAATGGTGCTGGTCTGGCCATGGCCACCATGGACATTATTAAATTGCACGGAGGATCCCCCGCCAACTTCTTAGATGTTGGTGGGGGAGCTGATAAAGAAGCAGTGAAAAAGGCTTTTTCAATTATTTTACAAGATGAGAACGTCAAGGCCATCTTGGTGAATATTTTTGGCGGTATTATGAAGTGCGATATTATCGCGGAAGGAATTGTGGCAGCCGCCAAAGAAATGTCTTTAGAAGTTCCGTTAGTGGTTAGACTTGAGGGAACCAATGTTTCACTTGGTAAAAAAATATTAAAAGAATCTGGACTGAGTATTACCGCTGCAGAGGATTTAAAAGATGCAGCTGAAAAAGCGGTAACTGCAGCAAAGGAGTCATAAGAAATGGCAATTTTAGTCAACAGAGAAACAAGATTAATGACAGTGGGCCTAACTGGTAAACAGGGAACTTTTCACACTTTGCAGTCTCGCGACTATGGGACCAATGTGGTAGGAGGAGTGACTCCTGGTAAAGGTGGAATGATTCACGAGGGAATTCCTGTTTTTAATTCCACTCAGTTGTGTATGCAAGAGACAGGTGCCAACGCCGCTATGATTTTTGTGCCTCCTAAGTTTGCAGCAGATTCAATTCTTGAGTGTATCGACGCTGAGATGCCCTTGATTATTGCTATTACCGAGGGGATTCCCATTAATGATATGGTTAAAGTCAGAACAGCTTTAAAGAATTCTCATTCTCGCTTAATTGGTCCCAATTGCCCTGGAATCATTACTCCGGGAGAGTGTAAAATTGGCATTATGCCAGGACACATTCATATGCCGGGTAATGTGGGAGTAGTTTCACGCTCAGGAACTCTAACCTATGAAGCAGTTTTTCAGTTAACTCAAAGAGAAATTGGCCAATCCACCTGTGTGGGGATTGGGGGAGATCCGGTCAATGGCACTAATTTCATTGACTGTTTGCAACTTTTTCAAGAAGATGCTGCAACGGACGCTGTGATTATGATTGGAGAGATCGGTGGTTCAGCTGAAACAGAAGCTGCCCGTTGGATTCAAGAAAATATGAATAAGCCTGTGGTGAGCTTTATTGCTGGAGCCTCTGCCCCCAAAGGCAAGAGAATGGGACACGCCGGTGCCATTATCTCTGGTGGAGATGACACAGCAGAAGCCAAGTTTAAGATACTAGAAGAATGTGGTGTGACTATTGCTCGTAGCCCAGCAGAATTGGGCGAAAAAATGCAGTCGCTTTTAAATTAATGACAGGAGGAAAACATGTCAGTTGAGAAAACATTTAGCATTATCAAGCCAAACGCCGTAGAAGATAACAATATTGGAAATATTATTAGTCGCTTTGAAAAAGAAGGCCTAAGAGTGGCTGCTCTTCGCTTCACTCGACTTGCCAGAGAGAAAGCAGAAGGTTTTTATATTGAGCATAAGGAAAGACCCTTCTTTGACTCACTGGTTTCTTTTATGACTTCTGGACCTATCGTTTTAATGGTTCTAGAAGGTGAAAATGCAGTTGAAAAAAACAGAGAAATCATGGGAGCGACCAATCCTGAGCAAGCGGCGGAGGGGACTCTGAGAAAGCTTTACGCTAAGTCCATTGAGGCTAATGCTGTTCACGGCTCTGATTCTGAATCATCTGCCAAAAGAGAAATTGCTTATTTCTTTGATAATGCAGAGCTCGTGGATCGTTTCTAGACTGAGCCTATTGAAGAGTGCGTACCATTTTTATTCCCAGCTTCGTCTGTAGAAGTGATAAAATGGGATAAAGTGTATTCCATCTTCTTGGTAAAGTTCAGTGCCAAAATAAATTATCCATTTTCTAATCTTTTTAGAGGACTTAAGGCTGAGCTCTCTTAAACTGCGAATATCGCGACCGCTGATTGGTGTTAATGATTTAATTTCAATGGCGGTAATTTGATTTGGTTCTTCTACAATAACATCAACTTCTCTGCCGCCACTGGTTTGGTAGTAATAAAGTTCATCGCACTTAATTTCACCAATTTGACGTTTCTTCTCAATTTCTGACACGATCATATTCTCTACCATCTGACCTTTTGAGCACTCATCTGTTAAGCAAGTGATAATTCCATTATCAATGAAGTAGGTTTTGGAGGAGGAGATGTATCTTTTGGCCGAGCCGAGGTGATAGCCATACAGCTTAAAGGCCAAACCACTGCTAGTGAGAGTATTTAGATATTTTTTAGTGGTGACAAAACTTAACCCGCATTCTTTTTGCAAGGATGAGTATTCATATCGATTGCCAAGTCCCTTCATTAAGGCTTGAAACATGGCCTTAAGCCCTTCAATATTTTCTAAGTTTGTCATTGCTGCAAGATCACGGGTAAAGTATGTATTTTTATAGTTTTTAAGAATCTCTTCTTTCGCTTTAGATGTTTTTTGATTCAAAACCTCCGGAAAACCACCATAGGTAAGATAGCTGTCTACTTCTCTAGCGACTTCATTGATCTCTTTAATGGATTTTTCCCTTAGGATGGTGCTTTGTCGATCACCTCTTTCTTCTCCAAAACAGCAAGGGGGCATTTGTTTGATTTCAATTCTTCCTGCTAGAGTGTCAGAAACTGCATCTTTTAAATTAAATCCAACCGAACCAGTTAAAATAAAATGTACATTCAGGTGATCGTCCATGAGTTTCTTAAGAGGTAGGGTTAAGCGAGTATTTCTTTGGGCTTCATCAATGATAAAATGATTTCCTAGTTTTTTAATAAATCCCTTGGGATCTTTTTGTGAGTACTCTAAATCATCTAAATCATCCAAGGTAACATACTGATATTGAGGGTAGAGCATCTTGAGCAAAGTTGATTTTCCGGCCCTTCTCGGTCCTAGCAAGAGTAGTGATCTTTTGGAATGAATGTCAATCCAGCGATTAAACATGACTTTAATTTTAGCATGGTTAAAGTTAAAGTCAATTTTAATTATTGTTGATTTTTTAATGAGAAATCAATAGTTTAAGTCGGTTTGGCTAAAAAGGCTTAGAATCCGTAATCAGCTGCGATCAAAAAGCCCAGAATTTGTCTTTCAAATCTTTTGGTCTCTGTGGAAGCACTATTTTCGCTACTATAAATACGAGCGTCTCCACTGCCAAAACCGTAATTGACTCCTAAGCTGATAGTGGATGATTTACTGTGAATACCGATACCTGCAGTTAGCCCATACATATTCATGTATTCCACAGGAATCTCATCAGCAATCTCGGAAGGTTTTCTCGAGTTGGTATTATTGGTGTAGAAACCTGTTCTTAAAGCATATGTGGAATTTAAAAAGTATTCAGCACCCACGGCCGCATTCCACATATTGCGACGATTTTCTTCAGAGTGCAGATAATAGTCAAAATCTGCTGAGACTAATAGGTAAGGGGAGGCAAAGTAGGCGTAACCCAGTCCAATTTCATAGGGATACTTGGGGCGATCCACATCAGCTCTTCGGCCAAAGTCAGTGGCTGAAGAATTTCTTTCTTTGGTATTGGCCTGACTGTCGGCAATGGCCGTTTGCATGACTGCCTTACTTAAAGTTAAAGCAAAAGCATGTTTTTCTAAACTGTAGAGCAAGCCCGTTCTTAAGTGAAAGCCACGCTCTCTTTTGGAAAGATTTTGATAAGAACTATAATCAGAGCCATCGCCAAATTGAATCAGCTGAGATTGGCTTCTGCGAAAAACACGTCGATGGTAAAATAAACTGACTCCAAATGTTAGGTTTTCACTTAACTCCATGGCCAAACTTGGTCCAATTAAATAAGTGGCATCTTCAGATTGTAAATTAAAAGCAAACAGATCAATGGGATCGGCCAACTCATCTAGGTTTTGAAAAACCTGATTTTGATTTTCTTTCATATAATCAGTGATCACGTAGGAAAAACCAAAGGTGTATTTGCCAAATTTTTTAGTGGCCCCAAAAAAGTTTGGTAAAAGATTATCGGTTTCTCTTTCCCAGTCGCGATTGCCAATGGTTTCTTTATAGGTACTTTTAGTGCTCACATAGCTATTGGCACTACCTGAGATACTATCGCCATCACTATAAACTAAACCAGCCGGATTATAAAAAGCTCCCGAGGCATCATCACTAATGGCCTTATAAGCTCCTCCCATCCCAGAAGCTCGACCGCCAATAAGAGAATTCTTATGATAAAGCCCATCGGCCCAAACAGCGAATGAATAGAAACTAAAAAAAAGAAAAATTTTAATTAACTTTGCCATATTTTTTAAACCTTGTTTGATTCACTTCTTTTGGACTTTCATCCCATGACTTAACATGACGATTTAACGAATCGATCCTCTCTGAGGTTGGAGGGTGAGTTTTTTGCACAACCTCACCTTGTCCCTTGGCGATTGCTTTATCCATGTTGGCAAGATAATCAATATAACTTTGCCAATTGAGTCCTTGCGCTTGTAAAGTCAATAAGGCTAAGTAATCAGCTAAGAGCTCTTCTTTCATGCTGATTCCTTCTTCAAATAACAGATCAAAGGCCTTATCTAGAGCAGATTCCAGTGCTTTTCGATACGAGGCAGTAGCACCTCCAATCAAGACTCCCAATCCTGCGGCTAAAGAATCGTCATCACCGCGAATTTTAAGTTTTTTCACCACTGATCTCTTATTGACGTGGGCGATTTCATGGGCCAAAACGCCAATGAGTTGCGCTTCATTTTTCATTAAAGCAATAGCCCCTGAAGTGATAAAAATATATCCTCCCGGGCCGGCATAGGCGTTGATATCATCATCCACAATCACTGCAAAGTGGTAATCTAATTCAGGACGACCAATCATCTGTGCTAGCCCAGCTCCTAATGTGGAAACATATTGCTGTAATTTTTGATCACTGAGAAGTTGATATTTTCCTAAAATCTTAGCGGCTAGCTCTCGTCCAAACTTAATTTCGGCCAACACATCTGCTTCATCATACTCCACCTTCATCTGAGAGATCCTTTTGCGATATTGTTGGTGACTGGCAAAAGCTTGGCTCATCATCAGTAAAAGTAGCAGCCACTTCACTAGAGTTCTCCTTGTGGATTCATCAGAAATTCTAGGCCCACTTCATCGTCAACTTTCCAAGATTCCATTATCTTTAACGCCGCTAAATTCTCTTCACCATCTTCTTGGTAGAGCTGATCACTGCCGGCTCGCAACCCTCTAGCGGCACCAGCAGAGGTGAGTGCAGAGGCTCGCTTTCTAGCACTGGAGCTTAAGTCCTCATCAGTATCTAAAAGAGACTGACTGGTCCCCATTGATTTCTTCTTACTGAGAAAGATTTTGGAAACCCAGCCTGCTTTTCCATCAGATTCAACCTTGACCCAAGTTCGATCCACATCCAATTCTTTGACTTCCGTGTCTCGCTCCAGTGTGGCCACCACATCACTGCCTTTTTCAGCAGCACTTAATAAGTCTACTTTGGCACTTTTAATGAAATAAACACTAGCCTGCACTTGAGAGCAGAAAAAAAATGTGAAAACAATAATGTACTTGGACATACGTTTTACAACCTTGTTAGAGATTTTAGAATATAAGAGGAGTTGGCAATGAAAAACACTAGGAGAGTTTTTCCCTGCTAGTTTTTTATTGTTTTACGGATGGATTGGCACGTCTTGCAATTCTTGCGGGAAGGCTATGGCCTTGAGTAGACCTTGCACTGGATTGTCGATCATGTCCATATCGTTTTCTGAGACTTCTTCTAGCTCAACTCTGGCGTAGGGGATAACCTGTCCTCCAGCGTTTGGAGCATGGCGTACCGTTAAATTGCGCAGTGGCATCTGTAAGCGATAGGCAATAAAGGCCAGAGCTTCATCAAAGGTAAAGACTCGGTGACGGTGATCAATTGTCACCCCCTGCCCGACCGATTTAGTTGCATAGTTAAAGGCCCTAGTCACCGCCCTTGGAGTAGAGACTAAATAGCTATTGGCCCTAGGTTTGATATTGGCAAGGCGGATGGGGCCTTGGGTTGGTGAATGATTTGGCTCTGTTGGACAACCTATGCCTATAGGAGCTCCTGAATTTTTTTCAATTTGGCCAGGTCGTTCTGGGTAGTTAGACGTGTTACTAGGATATAAACAGGTAATAAAGTCTTCAAGATGGTATTCATCTCTAATATTTTCGTATTCGTACCATTCTGTGATCTCGACTCCAGTGAGATTATTAATAAAATCCACGGCATCCATATCCATGTTATAAGGGTAAGGACTGCGATCAAAAGTTAATGATTCTCCTACTGTCGGGCAAGTAGACAGGTTATTGCCAGCACTATCCACTGCATCACAATAAGGATCGAATTCCTGGTCGTAATTGGGAGAAAGCCACTTTTGTTGTTGAATATTTACTGCACCTGAAAGTCCGATAATTACGCAGTAAGCAATAAATTCTTGACCTTCATATTCAATGATTTCTGTCCCAGCAGTAGGACAAGATTGAGTCTGTACATAAAAATTGGGATGATCAGTTTGTTCACTATATTTATTTTCTTGGTAATCAAATAGTTGGTAAACATCTTCCCATTTAAAAACAAGTACAAAAGGGTAGATATCAGGGTTCTCACTGGTTGTACATTCGAGACGGTTAGTATTATCAATTTTGCAATAAATGGGATCAAAGCTTGGTGAGGGACTTAGCTGTTCATCGCCTAAAATATAGAGCGAAGATCCAGTCCTATTCCATGAGCGATGAACTTTTTCATTATTAATCACACTTGCTTGACTGGTATTAGTAGGGATATGACGGTAAGGAAAAACTGTTAAGTCATAGGGGAGGATCGCCGTCATTTTGTTAAGAGCATTCATGATCTCTGGCTTAGTGGAGGGTTGAGAGAAAGCATCTTGATAACGCAAGGTTGTTGATAGACCACCAATTCTTTCTAGCACCGGAGGAATGCGGTACTGCTCATTATCCTGTTGATAATAGAGCATCTCCCCTCGTCCGATCATTTTGGTATTAAGAAAATTTTCTCCAGCTAGCACCTTATAGATCTCCTCTAGAGAAAACCTTCTAATATTTCTATTATTTTGCTCAGATTCAGCAAGATAAATATATAATCCGATTAGACCTGCAAAATAGGGTTTAAGCTGATTAAAACGAGGAGCTAACCAATTGCGACAGGTTTGACTCTGACTGTTGACCTGAGGAGGTGAAATATCTCCATCAGCACCGATATCAATTGAAAAGCAATTGTTAGGCATAGTGGGATCATTTTGAATTTCGATTAATCCGGCAAAAACATTTTCAAAAATATCAATCATGAAGATAGGGCGTTCGTATCTTCTTTCAAATTTATCATTAGGATCATTGCGATTAAGTTCTTTCTCTCGAAGTGTGATGACAGGTTCTTCCACTGGATAGATACAAATGGGATGATCTGAATCAACCAACTCATTCTCATCAACATAGTTTAAAGTGTTTCCATTAGTAGCATTCATGCAAAAGTAATCTCCTTGAGAATCATTTTGAATGTGATCGAGAAGATCCCCATGAAGAGTTCCTAGGTTAGGAAACAGAGCCGTAATTTGAGATAAACTTGCGCAGTTAGGAACTGCGTTACTGTTATTTTGTTCCGGACGATATATTTTACGACTGTGAGGTGGTGAGTCGAAACCTGGCTGGTAGTATCGATAATTGAGTTCACAAGTCATTGAGAGTTTAGGATATTTCTTATTGGCTTCAGACCTTGCAAAGTCGAGGTAAAGTTCCCTTACGAATTTTTTAGCCTCTGCTACAAAATTAGTTCCCAATGATAAGTCAAGAATATCACCAAGACCCGAATATAAAATCCAATCGATTTCAACATCGTAACCTAGAATCTCAGTGGCAAAAGTGAAAAGACGGTCAACCTGCCAGGATTGGGCTAGAGTTTTAACAATTTCAAAAGTAGAGCTGGAAACCTCACTTGTTTCCATAATATTTTGACGACAAGAACGATCAGTTCCACATTCAGAAATAGCATGTCTAAAATTATTAGCGTCCTCACTATCGCTATTGGCTGCTTCCACAATTGTTTGCGCCATACGAGCAATGGTTCGACCTCGAACTTGTTGATCCACCTTGAGTTCAGTGCCAAGTGAGGTCTCCAGTGCATCTACCACAGCATCTGAAATCACATTACAGCTAATGCCATCATCTCCAGCTTTCACCAGACAGCGTTGATCGGTATTGCCATCACCGTCGCAATCAAATTCAAGAACTCCCTCTGCACCAAAGGGCACTTCTGGTACTTCAAATGAACCATCCCCATGAGTGGTCTCTGTGTAAACAGGAAATCCACCTGAACCCAGGTAGTAAAGAGTGTACTGTCCATGACAAGTGGTTCCTTCTAATGGTAAATGAATAGGATCATCTTGTGTCATCAGACTTAATGAGCTAACAGAGGAGGTGGTGTCGGTAAAAACAAAACCAGAGATGGAGACAATGCTAGAGGTATTACCAAAATCACCGGTCCCAAATTCATGGGGAAGGTATTGTCCGCAAGAAGTTAGTAAGAGTAGAGATAGCAAACGAATCATGCGTATAATCCTTTTGCTTTTTATCGGCAGATTTTAAAAAAAAATAATCAAAAAAGTGAAATGATCAAGCTCTATGGGTGAATAGAAACAGACTCGAGCTCTTGAGGAAAGATGATTCCCTTGAGTAATGCCTGTATGGGATTGTCAATCATCTGATTGTCTTCGCTAGGGATATTTTGTAATTCAACTCGAGGGTAATCAACTTGGGAATCACTGATAAGAGGAGCGTGTAGTACAGTTAAATTGGTAAGAGGCATCTGTAACCTGTAAGAAATAAGTGCTAAGGCTTCATCAAAAGTAAAGACTCTTTGCCGAGTATCAATTCGCACACCTTGTCCAACTGACTTGGTAGCGTAATTAAAAGATCGGATCAATCCTCTAGGTTTTGAGATAAGGTAGCTATTAATTCTTGGTTTAAGATTAGCAAGTCGCAGAGGACCATCGGAGATACTCTCACCTTCTGCTTGTGGGCAGCCATCACCATTTGAATAGATAAATTCAATATCCAGTGGTTTTCTGGGAAAACTTTCTCCAGCAGCAGTGTAGCGACAAGTGATGTAAGGGCTAATGTGGTGTTGCAAATCATTTTGGATAATGAAGTCTAGCATGTCTTGGTTATCACCATCCGCTCCACCGAAGCTATCGAATAACTCATGCATTTTGACCAGTTTGTTATAATCATAAAAACGAAGAGGCTCGGAAAATGTCAGCTGATTAGGGACTTCTGATGGATCACAGTCATTAGCCTGATAAGCATCGCAATAAGGGGCCAGTGAGAGATTGTGATTAGGATTTTTAATCACACCGTAATCATAAACATTAACACCTGCAAGAGTAGTAAAGATTTTGTTATTTCCGGTGTCAGGGTAGAGGATATGAGAGTCTGTATAAATCTGAATTGGATTTTGGGTGTAATTATAGACACTATCTTTAATATAAACATAAAAATTTTCTTTTGAGTCAGAGTTATTAATTGTATCTGGGTGGACCATTAATTGAAATGACTGATGATTTGCTAGAGGTTCAGAGCAGGGATTGACGGTATAAGCAGGGGGTATGGTGATAGTTGATGCAGGAATGATAGTACCTGCTGTCTGTGAGATATCGTTAAATCTAGTAATGGTTTGACTTGCTTCATGAAGTACGAAGCGAGAATCATTTATTTCTATATTGGAGACATACAAACAAAGCTCTTCACCGGCAAAGACATCATTGACAGTCAGCCGAAAGGCTTGGTGGGGTTGACTTCCACTCCAAATGGAGTGAGCAGTTCCATTAATTTGAGCGGCATAATCATCAGGATCAAAGCAGTAGGCTTGAACGTTGCTGTCATTAATATTGATGGTGACTGAGTCTGTGCCGTCACATGATGCTTCAGCATTGGCGTCGATAGCGTAGAGGCGCTGACCATTAGCGTCTTGGATATATTTTGATGTCTTATGATCAAATAGCTCAAAGACATGTGGTCCGGTACTTGATTCATAATTGGAGTGATAGCGCAGTACTAGATTATAATCATATCCTGGTGGAAAATCGAATAGGCCGGGTCTATTGTCTAATAAACCAATAGAATCTGTGTCACAAATGAGTTCTGGGTTATCAATTTTGCAAAAAATAGGGTGATGACTACCAGCTTTATAGGCCACTGTGTACTCTTGAATTCCAGAGGGATTCCAACCGCGATGGGTGCGAGCGTTATTAATGAGTTCGGAGTGACTGGTGGTGGTTGGCAGATGGCGTAGCGGGTAGAGTGTGAGACCGTAAGGCAAAGTCGCATCGGGGTGATTTAGGGCTGCCATCATATCAGGAAGGCTTACAGCTTGCGTGAATATATTTTGGTATTGAAGAGTTTGCATTCCCTGTCTTTTCAGCACTGGAGGAATTGCAAAGTGATCATTAAAGGGATGGTAATATCTCATGTCCCCACGGCCGACCATTTTGGTATTAAGAAAATTGCTTCCGGCCATCACTTGATAGATCTCTTCTAATGAAAAACGACGGATATTCCGATTATTATTTTCTGCTTCCGCTAAATAGATATAAAGGCCAAGTAGTCCAGCAAAATAAGGTTTGAGTTCATTAAAACGAGGAGCTAACCAATTGCGACAAGACTGACTACTGCCGTTCACATAGGGTGGGGGAAGATCATTGCCACTGGTGTCTAATTCGTAACAGTTATTGGGTTTAGTTGGGTCGTTTTGAATATCAATAAGCCCTGCATTGAGCTCTTCAAAAATATCAATCATGAAAATGGGTGGTTGGTAGGTTTTTTCCTCGCCCAATTGATCTACGTCATTACGATCTTTTTCAGCGTTGGTGGAAATAATCACAGGAGA
>SKGZ01000171.1 GCA_007117175.1 Bacteriovoracales bacterium
ACGGCTCCACCCGAACCTAACATAGCTCATTAATTATGGTCCTTATGATTCCAATTCCATTATACAAGATTGTTTTTATTTTAATGGCTTAAGTGATATGTTGACTTGTACGTGTTTTTTACGTACAATTTCCTTGTGAAGATTATACTAACTAAAACCGCCAAGAAGCAATTAGACATCGTTCCCGATCACATTTATAGAAAATATCTGTACTGGATCGATTTGCTGAAAACGATTGGTCTATTAGAGGCCCGCAAGTATAAAGGCTTTCATGATGAACCTTTGAAAGGAGAAAGAAAGGGGCAACGCTCAGTCAGGCTTTCAAAAGGATATCGAGCAATTTATCAAGAAGTGACTCCTGGTAATTATGAAGTCATAGAAATCATAGAGGTAAACAAGCATGACTACTAAAAACAAAAATACTGAACTTACATTTGGTGATTTTATTCGTAGCTACAGACTTGGCGAGGAGATGACTCAAGCTGAGCTGGCAGAAATTCTAAGCATTTCAAAACAACGTGTTTGTGACATTGAGAAAAACCGCTATCATGTTAGCTTGAAGTTATGCAAAGAGATTGCAAAGAAGCTGGATCTACCTCTTGAGTGGTTGGCCAAACTAACACTTCAAGATTTGCTTGAAAGTGAAGGAATAGATTTAAAGGTTGGATAATTTTAAATTTCGTATTTTAGTTCTGTTCAGCGAAATATTAAATGAAGTTAGTATAAACACGTACTGCTCTACAAGGTATCAAGCTAAAGATTTCGGTAACTGGTATATTTTACGAAATCCTCTTTAAGCTTATGAGTTTCAAACCATCTTCAACTACAAATTCTTTAATTTTAGAAAATCCAAATTTTTCATATAGCCGTATAGCTGGAAGATTTTCTTTAGCCGTTGAAACTTGAAATTCTATTCCTGAATAAGGAGTTAATCTATCTCTTGTAATTTTTGATAAAAATGTCTTTAACAGAATCACTCTGCTTACTTTTTCAATCAAATTTTTCTTTTTGGTTAAACTTTGATATATCAAAAAGAGGAGACCGTCAAAAAATAGCAGCCTTGAGCTTAAAGGTGAGAGTCGAGAGACCCAGGGGCAATCGTGTTCACTGGAAGAAGCGTATAATAACGGGCACTATGTTTAATCGAAAGCCAGAAGGACATAGCGGAATCGCTCCGAAGGCAGAGATAAGCACTGTCACCATAGCAACACATGAAAGTTAGTAAATCCCTTTAAAAAAAAATCGGTAAGAGTAGTGTGTTTTTTCTTTTTGGTAAATTACAAGAGATAGGGTAACTCGTTTTCATCAGAACTCTCCTTTGTTATTTTTGTGTTTTGTCCCAAAACTGCTGTGTACATTCCTGCACATAAGCCTCAAGGACGGTTATTAATATTGAGTCCTTGTACAATAAAAGTAATTCACCCGTCAACACTTCTTAATTATTTAATTTTTGCGCACTGAACTTTTGAACTTTTGAACTTTTGAACTTTTAGGACGCTAAAATACAGCGAATCTTAAAAAAAGCCTCGTAATTCCAGTAGCCTACATGCACAAAAAAGTTCAAAAATGGCGGAGACGGTGAGATTCGAACTCACGGAACCTGTTACGGTTCGCACCCTTAGCAAGGGTGTGGTTTTAGCCACTCACCCACGTCTCCGAAGAAATAGATGTCTAAAAAAATGGCGGAAGACTAGGGATTCGAACCCCAGGTAGGCGTGAACCTACGGCAGTTTTCAAAACTGCTGCCTTAAACCACTCGGCCAGTCTTCCGCAAAAATACATGTCAAGAAATCAATATACCGACAGCGAAGAAAATTGACAATGCTCTATTTAACTTATCCGCTGCAGTCCCCCCATATAAGGTTGCAAGACTTCAGGAACCTCAATACTGCCGTCGGCTTGTTGGTAGTTTTCCATAATGGCCACTAGCGTTCGGCCCACAGCTAAACCAGATCCATTGAGTGTGTGGGCAAATTGTGGTTTTCCATCAGCACCTCGATAGCGTATCTGCGCCCGTCTGGCCTGAAACTCTCCACAATTAGAAATACTGGAAATTTCCCGATAGGTCTTCTGGGCCGGTAGCCACACTTCAAGGTCGATTGTTTTTTGTGCACTAAAGCCCATGTCCCCTGTGCACAGAACCAAAGAGCGATATGGTAAATTGAGAAGTTCTAAAATCTTTTGCGCACTTTGAATCATTTGCTGATGAATCTCATCTGATTGCTCAGCACTGGTTATGCAAACCATTTCCACCTTATGAAATTGATGCATGCGAATCAATCCACGAGTGTCTTTACCATAGGAACCAGCTTCACTGCGAAAGCAGGGAGTATAGGCTACATATTGCAGTGGCAGTTCTTCAGCACTAAAAAGTTGCTCTCTTTTCAAATTAGTCAGAGGCACTTCCGCGGTAGGGATTAAGTACCAATCAGTATTGGAAAGATGGAAAAGATCATCGGCAAATTTGGGAAGATTACCTGTTCCAATGAGAGAACGTTGATGAACGATATAAGGTGGCATGATCTCTAGATAATTATTTTGCAAGTGAAAGTCGATCATAAAATTGGCAATGGCCCTTTCAAGGCGAGCTAAGTTTCCCTTCAGTACAGCAAAGCGTGAACCTGTTAGCTTGGCTGCTACTTCAAAATCTAGAAGTGCTAATTTCTCTCCTAGGTCCGTATGATCAAGCACTGGAAAATCAAATTGGCGAGGAGAGCCCCAACGGTAGATCTCTTTATTGTCTTCTTCACTAGAACCAGTGGGAACGTCATTGGCTGGTTGATTGGGAACTTCGAGTAGCTGTTGATTCAAATCATTTTGAATAGTGCTGAGTTTGTCTTCAGAGTTTTTAATTTCATTTTTAATGCTCTCTACCTGCTTCATTAAATCAGAAGCATCTTTTTTAGCTTTTTTAAGTTCCCCGACTTCTTTAGAGATTTTTTTAATTTCGGCTCGACCTTGCTCTACTATTTTTAATAGTGATTTTCTTTCTTGGTTAAGAGATTCAATTTGCTCTATTTTCTTTAAATCAAAAGATCGAGTGGATAATTTCTCTTTGACCAGTGTAGGGTTGTCTTCTAATTGCTTTAAATCCAGCATTTGCTACCTCATTAGATTAATATAATCCAGAACTTGGTTTTTGTTTTCTGCTTCTGGCCTTAATTTCAAATATGTTTCATATTCATCGATGGCCCTGCGGCTTTGTCCTTTATAACGATAAACCTCTCCTAGCATAAAGTAAATTTCAGGATCATCAGGATTAGATCTGAGGGCCTTGCGGTAGAGATCAAGTGCGGAATCAAACTGATTTTTTTTAAATTGCAGAAACGCCAACCCTTTTAAGGCCTTTCCTGAATCGGGCTCAAATTGTTGAGCCATTTTGAATGATTCTTCAGCAAGATTAAACTGCTCTTCTTCCAGATAGATCTCCCCTTGAATCAAGTAACCATTGGCGGATGTAGGATTATTTTCAATTTCGATTTTAGCGCACTCAAGGGCTTCATTGTATTGACCTATAATCATAAACAGACGACCTCGGTAGTACTGAAGATTAGGATAGTTTTCTGCACGTGCATGAATTTTCTTAAGTTCTTCTATAGCTTCTTCATGTCTTTCTAAGTCAATAAATGTTCTGGCAAGAATCATCCGCACCTCATGGTTACCAGGGTCACCTTGTAAAAAGGTTCTGGCATGGGTAATGACGTCATCATAACGTTCTTCGCGCATGGCGGTTTGCAAAAGAAAAAGAAAAAGTTTATGACTTGTTTCTGTTATATTTTTGATCTCTTTTTCAAGTAATTCATAATTAGCGATCTGACCACTGCGATAGTAAAAAATGGCTATTTGATTGAGGATATCGTGATTGTCTGGGAATTCCTTAAGTTGAGAGCGAAGATAACCCACTGCAGTGTCTTCACTCTCCAGCTCGAATAAAATTTGAGCGTAAGTGAGGCGATAACTCACTTGAGCAGGATCAATTTCAATGGCTCGCAAGATGAGCTGTTTTGCTTTTTCAAAGCGATTATTCTCTAAATACATTTGTGCTAAATGAGCAAGGTATTGATCGGCCAGTGGATCTATCTTTATTGCACGATGCAGCCAAAGTATGGCCTGTAAAATTTCACCCTTTTTTTCATAGTAGAGTGAAACGGCTGCGGAGTAAGAGGCTGTTTGCCCAATGGTTTGATCACTGGCCATTTCAATATAGGACTTAGCTTCACCAAACTTATAAGATCGAGCATAGCCTTCAATAAGCTTCACCAAGACAATGGCATTTTTGGGATCTATCTTATAGATTGTCAGTAAGTGATCAATGCCTTGTTGAAAATAGCCCTTCGCCAATTCAATATCGGCTAACA
>SKGZ01000054.1 GCA_007117175.1 Bacteriovoracales bacterium
AAAGGCGCTGCATCAGTGATGGCACTTTATCCTCTGGGGGAAGAACCTGATCCGATTGTTCTCAGTGAAACAATTGAATATATAAGAAAACGATTAAAAGAAAGAGAGAAAAAGCTTATTGCAGAATGGGCGACAGAGATAGAAAAATTGATTCATATGTCTGCTAGACAAAAAAATCAACAAAAAAGAAAAAATTATCAGGATCGAGTTAAAAAATTTACAGCGGTGGCCTCTTTGCATCAAATTGGCAAGGCCAACTATGCAATGCAGAAATTCGATTTAAATCCTGCAAACTCTCAAGCGGGAACTCAAAGTGCAGAGCAAAGGAGTTCTTGGGCTCCACGGTGGCTATCGCTGGGGGGAAGTTCTAATCCTTCTCGAGTCGAGCTTGAGGCAGAAGATATTGAATCTCATATGTTACAAAGAGTTTATAATCCTCATGACTTTTTAAACTTAGTGAATGAGTTGATTCATAGTAGAGATCTGGGGGGGCAGGCAACTCCTTCTTTTGAAATGGGAATCGGAACATCGATTCGTCTGGATCCCCAATTAGCCGAACCACTGAGAGAATTTTTCCAGAGGGTGAAAAGAGAATATGATAGGAATTTAAAGCATAATTATCCAAATCTACATAAGCAAATTGCTGATGGTAATCTCAATCATGCCAGCATGGAAAGATATTTGTGGGGACATATTCAAAGAGTCGCTTTTCATATGTTTCGCAGATATCCTTATACTGAGCAAGAATATAGAAGGTATAAAAATCAATTAATGTCTGAAGTTATTGGTGCAAGCACAGACCCTCGTCAACTAGTGGTTAAAGAAGTACCTTTATTTAATGTGCTCAGTTCAAGCGAAAATGAAAGTTATGAAACTCTCAAAAGAGAATTTGCTGGTGATATTGATGAGCAGAAGCTTTCCTTGGTTAAAAACCTAACTTATATGTCTCTTGATGATCATGTTGCTGCTCCCTTAAAAGAGATTTTTGGTTCAGCAAAAATTCAATACAATCCGAACTCTGCAATAATTAGAAAAAGCCCAGCTCAGGTACTCTATGAAGTCTTTCGTCTCATTGGATTGACCGAGGATCAATTGGTGAATGCTCGTTATCGCGGTAATGGAATTCCTTTAGTTAAAAAAAACAAGGCCCAAAGGATTTTAGCCAAAGTTAATTTTAATAAGGCCCATCAAGATGAACCATTATTGATGTTTCGTTTTAATTCAAGCGAAGAAGAAGATACTGTTATGAATACGTTGACTGATTTAGCTAAGCAAAGGAGCTCTGATTATCGAAAAATAGGAAATATCTTTCATCTGGTGATTTCTGCTGCAACAAGACAGTTCCCAACCAGTGAAAAATTAGCCGCGCTTTGCACTGCCGATTTAAATGAGAGAAGACAAGGGCGTTTGTTACTCGATCATAGTGAGCACATTCGATCTACACTGATTTCCAGTGCGATCGATCCTGAGCAACAAGCACAGCTTTTAAAGCTGGATAGAGATTTCTTTAAAAGGTTTCGCCGCGTGGATTATGTCATTCAGAATATTATTGAGCCTGTGATGGGAATCGTGATGATTCTTGTGATTTTAGTAGTAGTTGTTGTTATTTTTGGAAGTGTATCATTGCCAGCTGCTGGGACTTTTATGAGCTTGTTAACTAATTTTAAAGCTAATTTTTGGCTAGGTTTATTTTTTGTTGCCTTGACAGTCTATCGACTGAATTTTCATCTTTGGGAGAGACCATCTGCCTTTCAGGCTAGTTTTAATTTTGTTAATGTTGCAAAATTATATCAGGATGATTTGCTAGTACTTGAGAGAAATCTTGTTCAAGAGTTTGAAGAAATTCAGATTAAGTACAATGAAGAGTGGTGGATTATGGCAACTTATGTGGCTACGATACCATTTGACTTATTTTGGGCTACCTACGTCGTTAAAACTGGGATGCGTGTTACAGGACACACACAAGCTTGGTTTGCACGCAAGGTGCTTGGTGCAGATTTTCAGAGGGGGATTTCGGCTCCTAAGAGGCGTCCCATTAGTTTAGCTGAACATCGATCAATAAGTGGTCAGTTGAAAGGCACAGTCAACTGGTTAAAAGACATTTCTTACACTCAACTCACACGCTTACCGCTATTTCAGAAGGCAGGCTTACTCAATGAAAAAAGAGCCGCTACTTTAGGTCTTTATCGTGCTATCGAAAAAGCTTCCAAGACTGCTACTGCAGTTGATTATCCTTTGATGTTACGTGGTGTTGATGCTGAAACAGCTGTTTTACATCGCTTTCTTACACAGTTTAATCAAGAGATCAATTATATTATGTTAAGACAAAGTAATAAAAGTGGAGCAATTAAAAAGACATTTAGCAAATTAAAAGAAATCGTTCGTCACTACCAGCGATCCAATGCGGATAATGTTGATGATCTCATTATTAGACTCAATAGTACTTTAAGTGAAAATGGTATCCCTATCACTCTATCAGAATTGCAAGACATAGCGTTATTAAGACAGCGCTTGCGACAAAAGGATGTAAGAGCAATCGATGAGATGCTGGAATCATTTGCTGATTTAATTCGTTTGAGCGATCTGGATCAAACAACGCACTTGAAAAGATTAGACCGCACTCTAGGTGATATCAGTTCATGGAGAGAGATTAGGCGATCTAATGAAGAGTTGATGCATTACTTAGTTCCAGAGTCTGGGCAATATTCACTGGTGACACCTTCCCAACTTCCTTTTGGAGTGGCTTCACCCAGTGGTGGCCAGTTAACCAGGGCCCAAGAAGGCTTTATGGCCTGGGTTCAATTTC
Source organism: Bacteriovoracales bacterium (assembly GCA_007117175.1). Lineage (GTDB taxonomy): Bacteria > Bdellovibrionota > Bacteriovoracia > Bacteriovoracales > Bacteriovoracaceae > SKGZ01. The sequence continues at coordinate 2,807 of SKGZ01000054.1, forward strand.
ATGAATCAAGAGGTAGTCTTGATCTGGCCATGAGAATTATTGCCAGAGAATCACCTAAAAGAATGATTATGGAAACGGTGGGTTATCGTCCTGATCTTTACTCAAAAGTACGCTACAATGTTGTGCGTGGTTTGGAGGTGCAAAACTCGGTGCAATTCTTACAAACAGCTAAAGAACTTCGTCCCCGATAGGAAATCTCCTTCTCAGAGTCTATAAGCTCAGGCATAATAAGAGTTGAGACAAAGGAGAATTCATGGATTTTATTGATCTCAAAACCCAATATCAGAAAATTAAAGAACCGGTGAATCAGCGCATTCAAAACGTGTTAGATCACGGTCAATATATCAATGGACCAGAGGTCAGAGACTTGGAGTCGGCGTTAAGTGAATATGTGGGAGTGAAAGAAACTGTAGCCTGTTCCAGTGGCACCGATGCACTTTTACTGCCTATGTTGGCCTTGGGAATTGGTCAGGGCGATGAAGTGATTGTGCCTGCCTTTACCTTTTACGCCACCGCGGAAATGCCAAGTTTAGTAGGAGCAAAAGTTGTCTTTGCTGATATTAACCCCAAAACGTACTTGATAGATGTGCAAGATGTGGCCAAGAAAATTACCAATAAGACCAAGGCCATTGTGGCCGTGGGGCTCTACGGTCAGTGCGCGCAAATGGAGCAATTGCAAAAATTAGCTGATGAGCATAATTTATACTTGTTTGAAGATGCCGCCCAAAGCTTTGGTGCTACTCGTTTACAAAAAAGAAGTGGCTCCTTTGGCCATGCCGCCGCCACCAGCTTTTTTCCGGCCAAGCCGCTAGGCTGCTATGGAGATGGGGGAGCAGTTTTTACCAATGATGCCCATCTGGCCCAGGCCATGCGTGAATTGCGCGAGCACGGATCAGAGCGTCGCTATTATCACACCCGAGTGGGCATTAATGGACGCATGGATTCCATGCAGGCGGGAATTTTATTAGAGAAGCTGGCCATTTTTGATGAAGAGGTTAAAGCGAGAGAGGAAATTGGTCATTATTATTTACAAAAACTTTCACCTCGTTATCAGTGCATGGAGATCGAAAAGGGAAATACATGTGTTTTTGCCCAATTCACCATTGAAGTGGGTGATCGGGATCAATTGAGTGCCCTGTTAAAAGAAAAATCTATCCCCACCTCCATTCATTATCCCATGGCGCTGAATCGCCAGCCAGTTTATTCTCAGGACTATGGTCATTTAAGTTTTGAGCACAGTGAAAGAGCAGCGGCTCGAGTGATCAGTCTGCCCATGCATCCTTATTTAGATCGTAAAGATCAAGATTTCATCATTGAGAGCTTACTTTCACTATAAATGAGCGAAGAAAAACTCAGCGGAATCATTGAGCGAGTCACTTACCATAATGATGTGAATGGTTGGAGTGTACTCAAGGTCAGACCTTTTGGACGTTATCAATCCCAATTAGTCACGGTGACAGTTTATCAGGCCCAGGTTTTTGCGGGAGCCACTTTTGATTTCTTTGGCCAATGGGTGAGTCATCCTAAATTTGGCGAGCAATT
>SKGZ01000278.1 GCA_007117175.1 Bacteriovoracales bacterium
ATACACAGACCTAGTGGAATCCTATAAGTCTTTAAGTGAAGCTATGAATCACGGAGCTATTGCCCATCGCTTGGAATTAAAGGTCAGTTATTTTGATGCGCAAAACTTTGAAGACTTGAGTGCTGCTCAGTTGGAAAAACAATTAGCGGGTTTACAGGGGATTTTAGTTCCTGGTGGTTTTGGTCAGCGGGGAACAGAAGGTAAAATCAAGGCCATTGAATATGCTCGCACCCACAAAATTCCTTTCTTGGGAATTTGTCTTGGTATGCAATTGGCGGTGGTGGAGTTTGCTCGTCACTGCGCTCAAATCAGCAATGCTCACTCAGAGGAATTTAATGCTGATGGGGATAAGGTAATTCATTATATGCACGGCCAGAGTGCCGATGGGGCTAAAGGTGCCACTATGAGGCTTGGGGCTTATGATTGTACTTTATTAAAGAATTCCCTGGCCCATAAGATTTATCAGCAGCAAAGTGAAATTAGCGAACGCCACCGCCACCGCTTAGAAGTCAATAATGATTTCTTAACTCCGTTAATTGAGAATGGTCTAGTGATTTCAGGTAAAAACCAAGAGTATAACCTAGTGGAAGTCATCGAGCTGCGAGATCATCCTTTCTTTATCGGTTGTCAGTATCATCCCGAATTTAAATCAAGACCGGATGCACCTCATCCACTTTTTAGTTCTTTTATTCAAGCTTCAGCGAGGACTCATCATGAATAGTAAAACTGATTTTTTCCTAGGGCCTTGCGTTCTAGAGTCACAGGATTTAGTGCTAGAGGTGGCAGCTCATCTGGCCCAATTGCAAGAAAAATTTTCTGATCGCGCCAATCTGTATTTTAAGGGAAGTTTTGATAAGGCCAATCGCAGTTCCTATGATTCCTATCGCGGCCCTGGACTAGAAGAGGGACTCAAGCTACTCAAAATGGTGAAAGAGAAACTTAAGTTAAAAACCATTACTGATTTTCATCTCCCCGAACAGGCCATGACAATTGCACAAGAAGTGGATGTCTTGCAGGTGCCGGCCTTTCTTTGCCGGCAAACTGATCTCATTGCCAGTGGGGCCCAGGCTTGCGCTCTTCATCAAAGAAAACTTAAAATTAAGAAGGGACAATTTCTGAGTCCGCAAGAAGCGCAAAATATAGTAGAAAAAGCAGCTCATTGGCTATCTAAGGATCACATCATGCTCACCGAGCGGGGCACTTCCTTTGGGTATAATCATTTAATAGTGGATATGAGTTCCTTTCAAGTGATGAAGTCTTTTGGAGTGAAGGTGATTCACGATGCCACCCATTGTGTGCAAAGACCGGGGGGGCGTGGCAGCTCGACTGGTGGAGCTAAAGATCAATTGCTCACCTTATTAAAAGCAGCCACTGCTGCAGGTGCTGATGGATTTTTTCTAGAAGTTCATCCCAATCCTGCTCGGGCACTTTCGGATCGAGAAACGCAAATTTCTTTGGATCAAATTGAAATGATTATCAGCGATACCCTGCAACTCAAAGAAGCCGTGCAGGGACTTTCCATGAATCAATTGGAGTTAAAATGAATTTGAAAGAAATCAGTGAAAAATACAAAGAAAAATTAGCGCCTATTAAAATCTTTCTTTTCGATGTGGATGGCATTCTCACCACTGGACAACTTTATTATCAGGGTGAAGAGGTGGGGTTTAATCGCTATTTTAATGCACTTGATGGTTATGGACTCAAAATGATTCAAGAAGCAGGTCATAAGGTGGGCATTATTACTGGTGGCAATAGTTTGGGGGTTCGTAAGCGTTTTGAGCAATTAGCTGTGGATCATCTTTATATGGGTAGTGAAGATAAATTACCGGCATTTGAAGAGATTTTAGAAAAAGAAAAATTAGCGCCCCATCAGGCCCTTTATATGGGAGATGAGTTCTTTGATCTTCCGGTGTTGAGAAAAGTAGGGTTTTCCGCAACAGTAGAAGCGGCCAGCCAAGAAATTAGAGATTCAGTGGACTATATTTGTCAAAAACCTGCAGGTCAGGGCTGTGCTAGAGAAGTGATTGATCTTTGGCGAGAGGTGGTCAATTTTCGCCCCCATTGGTATTAGCGCTTTAGCAACGGATTCTGATTGCCGATAAGCTCTGTATGCAGCAGGGACATCCCTTTTATTTACGACGTATTTTCGCATTCTGTGTGGATCTTACGGCCATTCTTTTCTTAAGCCTTGCTTTTATTTTGGCAGTTGATCTTTATTTAAATTTTATTACCACCAATCTTATTCCACTGGCCCCTAAGATGAGATTGCAGTTACAGATAGTGATCTCCATTTATCAACTGAGTTTAATACCCATCACTATGCTGCTTTACTTTACTCTAAGCCTGTATATTAGTAACGGGCAGACATGGGGTAAGCTCTTAATGGGGCAGCGAATTGAATCGAAGCATGAGACTCTTAGTTTAAAATCATGCTTTCTACGCTCAATTGCTTATAGCATTTGTGTCTTAAGCTGTGGTTTTTTCTTTATTGCTAATTTCTTACGTGAAGATGGTCTGGGGCTAGCAGATTATTTATCACAATCCTATTCAAATTCTGTCACTGAAAATTCTGCTAAAGTCATCACTTTGCCAACAAAAAGTCAGTCTGACTCTCAGCAATGGGATCAAGCAGCATAATGGTTTAACTTATACTAGTCATTAAGATGATTGGTTTAAGTATGATCAGACCGTCGAGGAAAATTAAATAACTCTCTCGACGGTTTTTTTCATTGAGCCAGAAAAAACTTACCAGACAAATGGCGAAGAATGATGAAATGGCGATCAGTCCTATCTCTTTGCTTGTTAAGATGAGTAGGGATTTTGCTAAAAGAATAGAACTCATGAGTCGCAAGCGTAACGGTGAAAACTGATTGGCAAAGGTTTTAATCATATTCTTACGATCACTCTCTGCATCCTTAAGATCATCGATCAAGCAAAGGCTGAGCAAAAAAAGAAAGCACTGCAAACTGATGAGTACTGATGCCCCATGAAAGGTGCAGGCCAGGGACCAGACAAGACTAATGTAAAATGGTTTCAAGTAATTGTAACGTCGAAGACGAGGGTAGTAATAACAAAGCGTGAGCAAAAAAATATAGTTGAGCTTCATGGCTAGTGGTAATGAAAGACTTTGATGGCCAATGAGAATGATAAAAATAAGACAAAGTGCTTTGTGCTGATGAAGAGTTTTTTGTAGGAATTGATAGACGAGAAAAGTCGCAGCAGTATTAATGCTTAGAATTTCAAATGCGTACTCAGAAGGTAGTAGTTGAAGGTAAAAATAGCTTAAGCAAAAACAAGCTGTACTAATAAAAATCATTGCTCTCCAGTCCAAATGCCCAGATTTCATGGCAGATTTAAATTGCTAAGTCACTGTTATTTGGATCGAAAAAAATTTCTTTTATAATGCCAAAAGAAGTTGTAAATGAATAAGGAATTTTATGAATTTTATCCAACTCACTCTTTCTTTTGTTATTATTTTACTGGGATTAATGTCTTGTAAAGAAAACAGTGGTGTTGAAGGACATTTAAGTCAGCGTGCCCATCTTGAGCAAAACTTAATGAAGCGTTAATTAAGTTTTTTTCTTATCTTCGCCTTGGTAATTGTTTCTCCTAAATAATGAACTTGACCTTTGTCAATAAGAAAGTAGGCAGGAATACCAAAGACTTGGTATTGTGCAAGAAAATCGGTAATCACCTGGTCCCTTTGCGTCCAATCAGCTCTCATCAGTAGGAGATTGTGTTCTTGGGCAAATTGCTGAAAATCATCAGTTGCTAAGATGAGTTTTTTATTGACTTGGCAGTTTAAACACCATTTGGCAGTAAAATCAATGAAGACACTCGCTCCTTGCTCTTTGAGTTCATCAACTTTCTCTGGGGAAAAACTTTGCCATTGCTTTTGATCTTGCGATAGTACAGGCTTTGAGTCTTGAATTTGCTCATGGTATTGATAGAGCAAGTAAGCACTTAGCAAAAGACAGAAAATGGGCAAGAGTCTCCAGCGTTTGGTCTGCTTTTGATAGAAGAGAGCAAAGAAGATTAATGATAAAATGAGTAGTAAGTGTAGGCTGTCATTGGGGTCAATCAGGCCAAAGAGCACATCTAATAGCCATATGACAGTTAAGAGTAACAAAAAACCCATAATAAACTTAAAGCGATTCATCCATTCTCCTGGAGTTGGCAGGAGCTTTAATGTCTGTGGGAAAATGGCAGTGAGGATAAAGGGTAAGGCCAGTCCTAGCCCCATGAGGGTGAAAATTAAAAAAGTGTAGCTAGCCGGCGCTAAAAAAGCAAAAGTCAGAGCTGTTCCTAAAAAAGGAGCACTGCAAG
>SKGZ01000142.1 GCA_007117175.1 Bacteriovoracales bacterium
AGAACGTGAATGCTCACAGCTGGTTGATTGTCTTGGGCAGTAGAAAAGACCTGTGATTTTTTTGCGGGAATGGTCGTATTTTTTTCAATAATCTTAGTAAAAACCCCACCTAGAGTTTCAATCCCTAAAGAAAGTGGTGTCACATCAAGTAAAAGAACATCTTTGACATCTCCAGCTAAAACTACCCCTTGAATAGCTCCACCAGCGGCGACTACTTCATCTGGGTTGACTCCTTTATTTGCTTCCTTGCCAAAAATCTCTTTCACTTTACTTCTCACTGCGGGAACTCTGGTTGAACCTCCCACTAAAATCACATCATGAATTTCATCCAAAGAAAGCCCTGAGTCATTGATAGCAGTTTTACATGGCTGTGCTAAACGATCCAAAAGATCTGAAATCAAAGACTCAAACTTGGCTCTGGTTAAATTGATATTAAGGTGCTTAGGACCAGAAGAATCAGCTGTAATAAAAGGAAGATTCACATCAGTCTGAGTTGTCGATGACAATTCATGTTTTGCCTTCTCTGCACCTTCTTTGAGACGTTGCAAGGCCATCTTATCTTGCTTTAAATCAATTCCGTGCTCTTTTTTAAATTCTTCTGCCAGGTAATTAATAATTCGATAATCAAAGTCTTCACCACCCAAAAAAGTATCTCCATTGGTTGATTTCACTTCAAAAACACCGTCTGAGGTGATCTCTAGAATAGAAATATCAAATGTCCCCCCTCCTAGGTCAAAAACAGCAATATTTTTATCTTTTTTCTCATCCATGCCAAAGGCTAGTGCAGCAGCAGTTGGTTCGTTGATGATTCGCTTCACCTCTAAGCCAGCAATGCGGCCAGCATCCTTAGTTGCTTGTCTTTGGGCATCGTTAAAATAAGCCGGAACTGTGATCACGGCCTCTGTCACTTTCTCCCCAAGATAATCTTCAGCAGAGCTTTTCATTTTCTCTAAAATTGCAGCTGAAATTTCTTGAGGTGAAATTTCATTGCCATCAACTTTAATCCAAGCATCACCATTTTTATTGGCAATAATTTCAAAAGGTGCAACCTCTTTAAACTTAACCACCTCCGCATCAGTTGCTTTACGACCAACCAAGCGCTTTACGCCAAAAAGTGTTTTACTTGAATTAGTCACTGCTTGTCTCTTGGCCACCTGTCCGGCCATCTTTTCGCCCTCTTTTCCAAAAGCAACAAAAGATGGAGTGGTATTAGCACCCTCAGCATTTTGAATAATTTTATATTTTCCATTCTCCAGCACAGCAACACAAGAATTAGTCGTTCCTAAGTCAATTCCAATAATTTTTCCCATTACAATCTCCTTGTTTTTTTAATGATGTTTTTTTTCTTCTTTTTTGTCTTTTTTGTCTTCATTGGTTGCCACCACTACCTTTGAAGCCCGCAACACTCGAGAATTAAGCAGGTAACCGGTTTGATGAACCTGTAAAATCTCTCCCTCTGATTTTTCATCGCTATACTCTTGAGCCACCGCTTCATGAAAGTTGGGGTCAAACTCCTTACCCATTGCTTCAATAGGCTCTAATCCATGCTTTTTAAGAGCAGATAAGCACTGCTTGTGAACCATTTCAATGCCCACAAAAATATTTTTAACCTTGGCATCCTGATCACCTTTAATGGCATTTAAGGTCAGCTCAAAACTATCAACAACCTCAATCAAATCTTTTAAAATATTTTCGTTTCCAAACTTAACTAAATTAGTGCGTTCACGCTCAAAACGTTTCTGCATATTCTGCATCTCTGCAGCAAGGTAAAAGTATTTATCTTTGAAATTTTCCTCTGCCTTAACTTCTTCTTGGGCTGTCTCATCATGCTTGGTTTCATTCTGAGCTTCTAAATCTGTCTCATTTTGATCGGCTGTTTCATTTGTCATCTTGTTATGCTCCTCAACTGTTTCATCCAATAAGATGGTTGCATATTGAACAGTGTCAATTGCACTTGTCGTATTTTTTACCGTTGTTTTCGGTTTATTCAATAAATCCAGTGACTTATAAAACTTGCCCCACCAGGCTATCCATCACTAACCAACCCTCTGGGCTCATCTGGTAAAGATTCCCCTCTTTTTTAACATGACCAGCTTCAATCCAACCAGCGAAAATATGCTCATTTTCTCGCAAATAAGCAATCTGTCTTGGATTAAACTTCTCCGCTTGGCGCAATGTTAAATAAAGGGACTCCAATTTCATCTGCTCTGAATCCAGTAATTCCTCTTTTATTTCTGCAGCTGAGACCTTCCACTGATAACGAAGACCACCACCTGATGCAAGTGGTAAAAAACCACTGGCCGTTGGGCCAAAAGCTGCAACAGCTTTTTGCTGCCAGTATTTTTTGTTGTGAACTGACTGGTACCCAGGCCTGGCGTAATTAGAAACCTCGTAGTGTACAAAACCCGCCTTTTCCAGTTGCTGATGGACCTGTAAATACTCTTCTGCGCTGTATTCATCGACCGGCAATAAATCATAGAGAGGGTAATTCTTACGGGTGCTCAAAATATACAAACTAATGTGCTGTGGATCAAAGGATAAAATTTGATCCAACTCCTTTTTTAGATTCCTAGTCAATTGAGCCGGATGAGCCAATCCCAACATTAAATCCACTGAGAAATTGCCACCCCATCGCTGCATCATCTGCAAAGTCTCTAAGCTTTCTTGGTAAGTATGGGAGCGATCCACAAAGGGAAGAATATCAGGATCTAAGCATTGAATCCCAACAGAAAAACGATTGACCCCAATGGATAAAAATGCATCAAATCCTTGTTCATCCCATGCCCCTGGATCAAGCTCAACAGTAAACTCTGCCCCCTGCGCTAATTGAAAATACTGAGAATAAAACTCTCGAAAAAATTCAGCACCTCGCTTTCCCCACAAAGAAGGAGTGCCACCTCCCCAATAAAGAGTCTGCATCTTGGGTGCGAACTGATAATCATAACCATTCAGTAGTTCCAGTTGAACAGGCCAGCTCATTTCTAAATAACGATGATAGTTGGTTATTTGATCTGCATTTTTTAACTTATATTTAAAAAAGTCGCAATAATTACACAAATGTTTACAATAAGGAAAATGAAAATAAATTGAATCAACGCTATTCATTACCTAGGGATATATCATGAAAACCAGCACAAAAGAAGTGAATCGTATTAAAACTTTATTTGTTCACAATCCAGCAGCCAAATGCGGATCTGTACAATTTTGGTTTAAGGCAGGCAGTGCCTTAGAAACCAGCCAAGAACAGGGGATTGCACACTTTTTGGAGCATATGTTTTTTAAGGGTAGTGAAAAACGCCCTGGCAGTAGCATAGCCCATGAAATTGAATCCTATGGTGGAGAAGTCAATGCCTTCACCTCTTTTGATTATACCTGTTATTATATTAATACGCCTGCCCAAAATCTAACTCAATCTCTTGATATACTCATGGACATGGTGTGCAATCCGCAATTTCTTAAAGAAGACATCTTAACTGAAAGAGATGTAGTGCTCGAAGAATATAAAAGAGCACTGGACAGTCCCGCTCAGTATGGTTTTTTTCAAATGCAAAGTAATAGTTTTCAGGGCTCTTATCAACATCCCATTTTAGGAACCCCAGATCACATCAATCACTTCAACCAAAAGCAATTAAACTCATTTCGCTCACGCTTTTACAACCAACAAAACTCAATAGTGGTGATCGCTGGGCCGATCGATGATCAAACTCAGTACGAAGAAATTATTAAAAATTATCATCTGCCATCTGGCGACAAGAGTCTGTTTTCAAATTTTACTCTTAAACAAACTAAGCAAAATATTTTTCATCACCACACTGACATTACCCATATAGCACTCTCAATACTCATTCATGCTCCCGATTACCAAGAAGAGCAGGCTGCAATCGAAGACATAGCACTGCACGCACTGGCGCAGGGAGAGACCTCACGACTATATAATCCACTGGTCAGAGAAAAGGCAATTGCATCAGGGCTTTCCGCCTCTACAATGTTTTTTAATAAAGATGGATTGCACTTTATCAAGCTTGTCTTTCCTGTTGAAAATACTGCCAAGGTTCTCAACCTGCTCTTACAAGAAATCCAAAGAGTTCTCAAGACGCCGATTGCCAATGAGGAAGTTCAGAAAATTAAGAATCAATATGTAGCAACTAAAGTCTATGAAAGAGAAAGTATTGAATCATTGGCCTTTTCCTACGGGCATAGCTTTGCTCAGACTGGCGATATTCATAGTGAAGATCAATTTATTGAACGAATCAAAAAAGTAACACCAGCTCAAGCTCACAAGGCCATTTTCAAAATTCTAGCGCAAAAAAAACACTATCATTTGCAATTACCAAGATCAATCAAAGCCCAGCCACACTTAAAAGAAGTTCAAAAATTTCAAACCCAACTGGATCGGTTAATACAAAGTAAAAAAACTAAGGCTAACTCCTATAAAACTCAAAAATCAAGCTTTGATCCCAGCGTGCAACTTTTACAAATCAAACCAGGCATAAGACTACTTTATCGTCATAACCCGCAAACACCTACCTTTATTTTACACGCCTACCTGAAAGGAGGCCTCACCAAAGAAAATAAAAATAATAATGGTCTACATTACCTCATCTCACGTTGCTTAACTTTTGGCCATGCTCAATGTGATTACCTTGAACTCAAAAATAAACTAGATTTCAAATCAGCATCACTCAGTGGTTTTTCTGGAAAGAATGCTTACGGTCTAACCCTACATGCACAAAGTGAGCACTTTAGTGAGCTTGCCGATGACTTTTTTCTCACTCTTATGCAACCCAAACTGCCCAATCGTTTTTTTCTTAATGAAAAAAAATTAATTCAAAGAGCGCTTAAAAATATGATGGAAGACCCACTGAAACGTTGCTTTCAACTTTTTAATCGTTATATTTTCAAGAATCATCCCTACCAAAATGATTTAATAGGAACTGCTGAAAGTCTAAAAAAAATTAAGATCAGCCAACTTAAGAAAACCCACCAATCCCATCTAGCCAAAGATGAATTACTGATTACCTATTGTGGCGATCAAAATCTTGATGAAGTTCTCCCTCTCATTGAAAAACATCTTTCCAGCTTAAAACCACGCAAAGAGACTAAAACTAAGGCTATCAAGATCAAGGCCAAGCCTCAGCTACTGCCTCTGGAATTTGATCGGGCTCAAACTCAGATTTTTATGGGCTATCCCGCCTTTAGCATGCAAGATCGCAATGACCTCTATCTTAAAATGTTTACTCAATACCTCAGTGGTCAATCATCTGATCTTTTTGTGGAAATTAGGGACAAGCGAAGTTTGTGCTACGCGGTCCAGGCCGTCCACCACAACGCACTAGAAGCGGGATACTGGGGAATTTATATTGGAACAAGTAATGAAAAACGAGATATTGCCATTACTGAAATTGCTAAGCTACTGCGAAAAATCGCCTTGCAAGGACTTAGCTCTAGCCAATTTGATCGTTTGAAAAAGATGATTTTAGGTAGCAGTGTCCTCAACTTACAAACAAACGAGGACTATGCTAATTACTACTCCATCCCTACTCTGCATCACTTAGGAATTGATTTTGAAAAGAAAAAAGAACTCGCGATTAAACAAGCCAGTGTGAGTGATTTCAACGCTTTTCTTAAAAAGTTCTTTAAGCAAAAACCCATTGTGACTATTGTCGGGGAAACAAAAGGTACGCCATCCTTTTAGTTTGAGGTAGAGAGAGAACATGCTTAGGAATAAAAGGATAAACCAATAATCAATTTTATAAATCAGCTCTTAATAAAACTCGATCAAAAATTAAAGTCCTTAGATGACTCAATTGTAATGTATTACTGCAAAGAATGATAAAGCGCTAGCCGTAGCTCTATATCATCTTGCAATATCTCTTTAATATCCTCTTCAGTGAAGTTATTCACAAACTCCATAAAAGCATTTCTAAATTCATGCTCTAGGCCCTGGTCAGCTAAATCGTCTATCTCATCTTGAATTAGTTTTTGTCTCCATTCATGAGTCGCCCAAGCTGCTGCGATGCCCGGAATGGCAAGGAAAAGTGTTATACCTCTTGCCACCCTTAAATTTGGCAATCTACGATTGGCAGCATTTGATCTATAAAATAATCTCAGATTATTGGGACTTTTCTCGGCCATTGAGATAATATGCTTATTGTATAAGATAGTTGTTTGCAAAATACTTAGTAAAAGAACCGCACCTATTGTTGCATCTTGGGATAAAGCGCTCAGATATTCAGTATTTTCTAGATTGGCAATCAACTCATTTTTCACTTCTTCATTTGTGTTCACTTGGTGATAAGTCTCCATCAAAAGACACATCACTTCGTCAACAGATGGTAGATAATCAATATTCTGGGCCCTAGCATTAAACGCTAGAGTAAATGTTAATAAGAAAAAAATGAGGTTTAAAATTATTTTATTCATGCTTTCCAGTATAAATCAAGATCATCGACTACGATCAGTTGCGTATAGAAAAGAAAGGTAGTGACTATTTTTTAAACAGCAGGCTAAGGCTGGGGTTTATAATTTTCATTTTTAAAGTAAATAATTCCCTCTTTGCCAACATAGTAAGCACCAATAAATCTTTGAGGTGGGATGCTGCCACTAAAAACCACCTCAGCTTCACCACCAGGGAAATACCCAAAATCACTTTCATGTCTGAATATTTTCTTTTGCAATTCCTCTGATAGGTTTTCAATGCTATAAGAGAAATTATCAACATTAAAGACCTGTGCTCCCTTTGGATCAATGACAAAAACAAGAGCACCAATATGATATCTATTGCTTCCTACTGCAAAGTCCAAGGCTTTTTCAAACTTAAGACTTGATGGGAAAAAACCAGTATCTCTCACCTCGTAGCTTGAATCCGCAACCAAATAACTCCATAGATCTGCTAAGGCCTGCCAACTCTCCCTGCTCGTGGTCCTGCCATATTGAAAGATATTTCTCACCAGTCGTGGCATATTATGATTAGCATATATCGGCCTAGCATAATAGACCTGTTCATCCACTGAGATAATGTTTTTAGCAAGTGAAAGATACTGTAAGTCACCTTTTAACTCAGGATCATTACTCACAATTAAGTCACGAATTTTAAAGGACTGAAATGGTTGATTGTATATGGAAGAAACATGAGGTGTAACTGAAATTTTTCGTGTCTGGTATATTTGATTTCCTATCTCATTTTCTCTAGCCAGAATTAATTTTAAAATTGCAATATTTACAACAGGGTTATTATATGATTGTTTTTGATATTGCTTTATTAATGATTGTCCAAATTCTCTTTTAGAGTAACCTAATTCTCGATGAAAAAGTATCGGCAATGATGAAAAATCATAGTTCGAATCGATAAATGCCTGCATAAGAACTCTCATTGTCCTACCGTTGCCATCATCAAAGGGATGAATCAGCATAAAGTCTTGATAAAAACTTACCATTACAAATAATCTTTCGATATTATCTGCTGCATGCATTAATTTATTATTTGTCTCTGCTATCAGTTGTTTGAGAATTTTATCATAATTAGGAGGTGGCTTACCCTCTTGATACTTATAAATATGAACATACTTATCACTGGTATTGACTACCTTGAAACCAAAGTCCTCTGCTCTTTTCAGTACTTCTGGGTGAGCCTCGCTTTTTTTAAGTCTGACCCTGCGTCTATTCGTATACTGACTACTTCTTTCTAAGAAAAAACCATCTTTAATATAATACTGAGTCGCTTTTGAGTGAATTTTTTTAATCATTGATAAATCTATAGATATTGTATCGAGGAAATCCTTTGAAAAATATTCCATTGCATAGCTATAGGCCCTTGGAACATTAATATTAAGAAACTCTATTTGACCGTCTTGATTGCGATAAAATCCTAGGGCACCATCATAGCTATATCGATTGATTAACTAAACTCTTGATTGTGCAGTAGTCGTTAAAAGAAAGTTTTCAAATAATGCTAAAAGATCATCATTGTCGTTCCCTAACTTCTTACTCAGAGTAGCCAAGTTCTCTTCATTGCTGAGAATTTTATTAAGATCCTGCTCTTTAAATAAAGAATGTGATTCTTTGTATTTCTTTTTTAGTAATTTTATTTCATAAAAGCGATTGAATTCACCTGGTTTTAGATATTCACTACAGCCTGCAAATGTTTGACCAATTGAATAATTAAAAAAGATAAAGAGAGATAGAAAGATTGCGTACAGATTCATAAATTCTTGATCGGCAATAATGGTATTAGAGTATAATACCTGAGGAAAAGGATGGCGTACTTTTAACTGTACTTTTAACTGGCTTTTTTGTCGTCTAGCTCGTCGAGCAGGTAGTGATGCTCAAAATCATTAGAGCGATTTTCGTAAGAGAGGCGAGAAAAAAGGGCCGCGATCAGGGTGAAATTATTGGCTAAGGATTTGTAAAAATCCTTCATATCAAGAAACTCCCCTTGCACTTTATTGAGAGAGCGATAAGCGGTTTGCCCTATTTTTTGGTAATAAGACTTAGAGATAATACTGCGGTTGCGTTGAAACTTATCAAAGAAATATCCGCAAAGTAATAGGGTATAGTCTCCAATTTCACGGTATTCTTTAAGTTTTTGATCATGGCTTAAACCATAACTCTCCAAGAGCTTCATTCCCATAATCTTTTCACGGATGCGACCATCTTTTTTTTCAAAAAACTCACTGGATGCAGCATAACGATTCAACAGTTGACTGCCATAGAAAATAAATGGTTGAGGCAGTGGGATCGCCGAAGAATTATTTAGATCAAAAAGTTCTTTGTAAAAGTATTCTTCTAAGGTTGTGTCGGTTACTAAGGTTTTTTCTTCCTCGCACATAGATCTATTATACGCCCATTTAATGCTAGATTGCGTGGGTGGAAAAATCTGCCTGAGTACTTTAGCCGGCTAGTCTAGCGATAAAAGCAGATGATTGGCCTCAACCACAGCCCCTGCTTTAACTGTAATTTCAGTCACTTGACCATCCATCGGTGCCTTCACTTCATTTTCCATTTTCATGGCCTCAAGAATTAAAAGAGTTTGCCCTTGAGTCACTTTTTCTGCTTGATTGACTAAAACCTTGACCACTTTTCCTGGCATTTGCGCCACCAGTGAACCAGGGTCTTGGTTGGCCAGACCAGAAGGCAGGAAACCAGGATAGAAATCATAGCTTTCAGTGCTAAAGCGATAGGTGCCGTGAGAGCTCTCTAATTGCAGCCGGCTCCATTGCACTTGATCGTAGGATAGATAAAAATAATCTCCGTTTTTTCTTAAATAAACCTTTCCCTGCCGATCACCATTATCAAAATGAAAAACGGCGTTGAGAGCTCTGACCTGCTCTTGAGTTGACTCCCAACAATGATTTTCTTGGGCAGTTTTAAAATAATATCTCATTGCTAGATCCTTTGCTGGTCATTTAAGTGGGAAAAAATCTTGCTCATAAAACCATGGTCTCTTTGCTCCACAGGTAGTGACTCAACTCTTTTTTGCGGCTGATGCTCTTCAAGATACTTGGTGGAATAATTTCCAGCGCAAAAAACCTCTTCTTTTAATATTTCACGGTGTAAAAGAATATTGGTGGTTAAACCACTAATTTCTAATTGGGAAAGTGCGTAGCGCATTTTTTCTATTGCTGCTGAGCGATCCCAGCCCTTGGCCACTAATTTAGCTAACATGGGATCAAAGTCTGAAGTCACTGCCATTTGATTCATTAAGCAGTGATCAAAACGCACACCTGGAACACGAGGTAAGTAAAAACGATGAATTTTTCCAGGAGCTGGCAACATACTCACTGGATCTTCAGCGCAGATTCGGCATTCAATGGCATGGCCGCGAATCTGAATTTGATCTTGAGAGCTGACATCCATTTTTTCACCCAAAGCAGAACGTATCATATTCTTAACAAGATCCACTCCTGTGATTTCTTCAGTAATTGGATGCTCTACCTGAATGCGAGTGTTCATTTCCAAGAAATAAAACTGCTTATCTTCTCCCATAATAAATTCAACAGTTCCGGCTGAATTATATTTCACATTTTGTGCCAGCAGCACAGCTGATTGGCACAATTTTTCTCTTAATTGCCAATCCTGCCCAATAAAAGGTGATGGGGCTTCCTCTACAACTTTTTGGTGGCGTCTTTGCACCGAGCACTCCCGTTCATAACAGTGAAAAACATTTCCCTGTTGATCTGCTAAAATTTGCACTTCAATGTGGTGAGGATTCACAATAAATTTTTCGACTAGTACTCCATCATGACCAAAAGAAGAAAGAGCTTCCCTGCGAACGGCATCAAAGGAGTTTTTCACCTCATCCTCATTCTGACAAACTCTCATCCCCTTTCCTCCACCGCCGGCAGTTGCCTTAAGTAAAACAGGAAAGGTTATCTCCTTAGAAATTTTTAAGGCCTCATCCACACTTGCCACTTCTCCCACTGATCCGGGGATAGTGGGCACACCCGCTTCTTTAGCAATTTTTTTAGAAACGGCTTTGTCTCCCATGGACTCAATGGCCTTAGAGTGAGGCCCGATGAAAATGACTCCATTGTCTTCAAGTGCTTGAACAAATTTGGCATTTTCAGACAAAAAACCATAACCGGGATGAACTGCATCAATTTGATGATCCTGAATCAATTTTAAAATTTTAGGGATGTTCAAATAGGTTTCTGAATTTGTTTGACCGGCTAGATGTAGCCAACTTTGACAAAATTCTAAGTGGGGCGCCTCTGGCTCAAAATCAGTCCAAACCCCCACTGGATGATGCCCAAGTTCTGCCACCGCTTGGGCTACCCTAATAGCAATTTCTCCACGATTCACAATGAGTATTTTCTTCATAATGCTCAAACCTTTTTTATTACAGTGGAATATTTCCATGTTTGCGATCTGGCCGACTGACTTTTTTATTGGCTAATGCCTTAAAGTAAGTGGCCAGTTTCATGCGAGTTTGCTCAGGTAAAATCACCTCATCAATATATCCCAACTCTGCTGCTCGATAGGGATTAGCAAATTGCTCTTCATAATCTTGAATCAGTTGTTTTTTCTTTTGTTCATATTCACTACCACTTAAACCTTTTAATTCATTTCTAAAAATAATTTGTACGGCCCCTTCAGCTCCCATTACCGCAATCTCTGCACTAGGGTATGCTAAATTGATGTCTGCTCGAATATGCTTAGAGGCCATCACATCATAGGCACCGCCATAGGCCTTGCGAGTAATTAAGGTCACCATGGGCACTGTGGCTTCACTGTAAGCATAAAGCAGTTTCGCTCCGTGACGAATAATTCCACCGTGCTCTTGAGCCACCCCTGGTAAGAATCCAGGAACATCGACCAAAGTCAAAAGAGGAATATTAAAACTATCACAAAAGCGCACAAAGCGAGCAGCCTTGGAAGAAGAATCAATATCCAACACTCCCGCTAGGTAATTGGGTTGATTGGCAATCACTCCAATTTTCATTCCAGCAATGGAAAGAAAACCGCAAATAATATTTTTGGCAAAATGAGCATGCACTTCTAAGAAGTGTTGATTGTCAGCCACCTCTAAAATGAGATCGCGCATATCATAAGGCTTTTTAGAGCTATCGGGAATAAGACTCTTTAACTTCACATTAGAGCGCTGAGCAGAATCAGTGCTGGCTATCACTTTTTGCTTGTCTTGATAATTGGCGGGAATAAAGTGCATTAATTCTCTGACTCGCTCAAAAGTCTCATCTTCATTGCCGCACATGAAGTGGGCCACCCCCGATTTTTCATTGTGCGCCTTGGCCCCTCCTAGATCTTCCTTACTGACTGTTTCGTGGGTGACTGTTTTAATCACATCAGGACCTGTCACAAACATATAAGAACTCTGATCACTCATAAAAATAAAATCTGTCATGGCCGGAGAGTACACCGCTCCCCCAGCGCAAGGACCAAGGATCAAGGAAATCTGCGGGATCACCCCTGAGGCTTGAACATTGCGATAAAAAATTTCGGCATAGCCCGCTAAAGAGACCACTCCTTCTTGGATACGAGCTCCTCCCGAGTCATTAATCCCAATCATGGGAATTCGATTTTCTAAGGCAAAGTCCATCACCTTGCAAATCTTCTTAGCGTGGGCCATTCCCAAGGCCCCTCCCCAACAGGTAAAGTCTTGAGAAAAAATAGCGACCTGCTGTGAGTTGATTCTGCCAATTCCAGTAATCACACCATCGCCTAGATATTTTTTCTTCTCCATAGAAAATTGCGTACATCCGTGAGTGACGAATTGATCAAACTCATGAAAGCTACCAGGATCTAGTAATTTTTCATTACGCTCTCGGGCAGTGTACTTGCCAGCGGCGTGCTGCTTGGCAATCCGCTCTTCGCCGCCCCCTAATTGTGCGGCCTTGACCTTTTGTTGAAAATGCTCACGTTTCTGCTCATGATTCATCACCACAACTTTCTCCCTTTTGAAAAATTGTGGCTATTCTATAAAAAATAGTAGTGATTTAAAAGAATTACCGAGCTAGACAAACTGCGTTAACTAGCTTTTTTACGTTTATCCAAGTCGTACTTATCAACTTTAGAGATAAGATTGGCCCTAGAAATATCTAATTCTTTAGCAAGCTTTGATTTATTGAAATTACAGCGCTTCAGTCCCTCGCTGATCATCATCATTTCCACTTCTTCAAGAGCACTTCGCAAAGTCCCATTAATATTAAATCCCACGGTTTGATCACCTGCCTTCAGCACCTGTCCTCCGCCTACGGAATCCAAGATCTTTTGGCTGAGTAAATCGGGAGTAATAGCCTGATCTTGAGAAGCCAAAACAATCATTCGCTCCACCTCATTTTCAAGCTCGCGAATATTTCCTGGCCATTGATAATCTAATAATTTCTCCAAGCATTTTTTACTTATTTCTTTTTCTGCAAGATTTTTCTCTTTGCATTTTTTCTCCAAGAAATACTCTAACAAGAGAGGAATATCTTCTCCTCGCTCTCTTAAAGGTGGCAGGTTCACATTGATCACATTAATACGATAGTAAAGATCTTCTCTAAACTCTCCATTTTGAATCATCTCTTTTAAAGGCTTATTGGTGGCTGCAATCACTCTCACATTGACCTTCTTAGGAGTAGTAGCACCCACTGGCAAGAAAGTCCCCTCTTGCAAAACACGTAATAACTTCACCTGCATCGTCAAAGAAGTATCCCCAATTTCATCTAGGAATAAGGTTCCGCCATCTGCTATTTCAAATAACCCTTTTTTATCTTTCACTGCTCCAGTAAAAGCGCCCTTCACGTGTCCAAAAAGTTCTGAATCTAAAAGATTATCATTAAAAGCTGAACAGTTTTGCGCTAAGAAAATCTTATCTTTGCGAACTGAATTATAGTGAATAGCCTTGGCGACTAATTCCTTCCCAGTCCCATTCTCACCTTGCACTAAAATAGTAGATTCCGAGCTGGCAATCTTTTCTAATAAGCGATAGATCTCTTGCATTGGCTTGGATTTACCAATCATTTTATGATAGCGATACTTATTGGAAACCTCGGAGTTCAAATCCTTAATAATTTGTTCTCTGCGAATGATTTCCTCGTTATAAGTAGAAACCTCATCGGCAAATAAACCCACTAGATCTTTTAAATACTCTTCTTGAATTTCTTCAATTCTCTTTAATTTTTTGACAGCCAGTTCAGCCTCTTCAGAAATCAAGCCATAACTGACTAATTCTTTCACAACCTTCTTGCCATCTTCAGAGGTAAAGTCATCTTTAGCATAGCAATAAGCCATAATATAACCAAGGTTTTCTCCCTCTGCTTGTAGCCGACAAATCATCCCCTTCACTCCGGGCAAGCTGGTTTCAAAAATCGCCATACGCTCTTGAGTTTGCTCAATTTGCTTTAAGGCAATTTCGACATCTTTTAATAATAACTCTTTGCCCTTAGGAGAATTGCGATGAACCTTAAAAAGATAAGATTTAAAATTAAACTTCTGGGGATCAAAATCGTTTTTTAAACGGCCAAACTCATCCAGATAAACCAGATCGATGGAAAACCATCTTCCCACAATCTCTGTTAGCCGCTCCACTGCATGTAAATCCTGTATCTGTGTCCAAGAAATCATAATTACTCCCCTTGAGTGTGTCTTATTCCTCAACACTCTTATCGGCTAATTGTCTAAAAACTTTACGCTGAGCTGATCAAAATTGAGCTGATCATCGCTCAATAATATTAAATATTTACAATTGATCTTTTTAACTATAGAGTCTTGTCAGCAAAAGTTTCCCCTCAACAAAGGACATTCAAATGATCAAGACTCTTTTACTCACTTTTTTAATCTTAGGAAAGGCCATGGCCACTGAAAGTCTTAGCCTAAGGGCCCGAGCGCTCAATTTGGAGTTAAAGGATCAAGAAGAAAAGGTACTGGCCATCGGAGAAACCTCAACAACACAGTATGTGGCAGGAGGAGTCACTGGAACGCTTCTGGGCTTTGGAATAGGACATGCTGTGCAGGGGCGTTATACTTATGATGGCTGGAAGTTTACTCTGGGACAGGGAGTTGCCTTAACAGCTGTGGTTGTGGGTGCCACTGGCTGCGTTAATAACGCATTCGATTCGGAAACAAAAGGCTGTAGCGGAGTCAATGAAGGCCTTTTATTTGGTGGGCTTGTCACCCTTTTTGCCTTTCGCATCTGGGAATTGATCGATATCTGGGCAACTCCACCTAGCTATAATCGCATGCATCGTGACTTGGAAAAGTACATTCAAGAGCAAGAGGCACAGCGTGGTGGAGCCAAAGTCAAAGCTAGCCTACACCTTAATCCAGTGATTGAACCAAATACCGGAAGGGCAGGTCTTGGATTACAGCTTCGCTTCTAAGTCTTACCACTCAACTCGCAGCCAGTTCTGCGCACCAGAATAGCGCTCTAGGGTTTGCCCATCGCTATCAAAAAGATATGTCTCAGGCAGTTTAAAGCTGCCAAAAAAGTCTTGATGAATATTGCTAAGATCCAAATAAATAAAGGAAGCTAATTGCTGACGATTAAATTTTTTTAAGAATTTTTCAATATCAGCTGGCCGATCATTCACTGCCACTAGCACGAAATGCACATTTTGCTTTTCTCTTTCAATCAGAGCAGCTAGCGAGGGGAACTCTTCTTCGCTAGGAGCACACCAGGTGGCCCAAAAATGCACCAATACTTTCTTGGATTGTAAAC